>CAWUKP010000021.1:0-16611 GCA_963922975.1 uncultured Spongiivirga sp.
TGGGTGGTGGAATTGGGCACGTACAAAAGACAATGCACCCGTTGTTCCGATTTCAAGAACTAACCTTCGAGAAAAGCGCATCGGAGCTGGCTTTTTTCTGCTAACCATGCTGGTCACCTATGGGGTCTACAAATTGGCAGGTACCGATATTCAAACCGAAAACTACATTGACATTTTCACTTCTGGCATCTTTTTTACAGCCATGTGGTATATGGCGAACAAAAAATTGGAGAATTGGACGCTCTGGATACTCGGTGACATTATCACGGTTCCTCTGTATGCATATCGAGGACTGGGCATGTTATCATTACAATATCTTATATTTACTGTACTGGCCGTTCAAGGCTATCTGGCATGGAAAAAACACTTAAGCAAAAACCTAGCAACCTCATAAAGATCGTGCTGTTTGGTCCCGAATCAACTGGGAAGACCACTCTAGCTAGGGAATTGGCCATGCATTACCAAACCGTCTGGGTGCCAGAATATGCGCGGGAATACCTACAGGAGAAATGGGATCGAGAGCAGAAAACTTGTGAGCCACATGATCTGTTGCCCATCGCCTATGGTCAAATGGCCTTGGAGAATACATTGACAGAAGAGGCGAACCATGTCTTGATCTGTGATACTGATTTGCTGGAAACGAAAGTATATTCGGAAGCCTATTATACGGGAACATGCGATCCGTTGCTGGAAAAATATGCGCTAGAGAATCAATATGATCTTTATTTGCTGACTTATATTGACGTTCCCTGGGAAAAAGATGATCTCAGAGATAAACCCGAAGAACGTGAGGAAATGTTTCAAGCCTTTCGGCAGTCGCTTGAGGCATATCAACGTCCCTACCTACTCATTCAAGGAAGTTTAGAGGAGCGCCTTGAAACGGCCGTTCATGCTATTGACCAATTACTGAAAGTTCATGAAATTTAGCCCATCAGATCTTACCCAAATTGAAGAAAGAGGTCTTACACCTCAAAAGGTTTTGAACCAAATTGAAGTCTTTAAAAAGGAAATTAGGTTTGTAGATATTCAGCAACCGGCTACGATCGGCGATGGCATTACTCTTCTTAACGATCAAGAAGAAGCCGCACTTGAAGCGCTTTACAATCATCAAAAAGCGAACAAACAACTGGTCAAATTTACCCCTGCCTCAGGAGCTGCAACACGCATGTTCAAGTTTCTCTTCAATTTTTTGGAGGAATTCAAACCAGGGAAGGAATCCGTGAATGCATACATCAATAAACATCAAGACAACAACCTGCGTTTATTTTTTACAGGACTGGATAAATTCCCGTTCTACGAAAAGGTAACCAAGTATATGCGGGATGTCTTAAAATTGAATCCAGAGATGATGGGTATGGATGCCTTTGTACACACATTTGTAACGGTTATGCTCGATGAAAAGCATCTCGATTTTGGAAATACGCCCAAAGGCCTATTGCCTTTCCATCAGTATCGTCAACATACTTCTACGCCCTTAACAGAACATCTTTTCGCTGCTACCAAGTATTTATGCAATGAGGGAGTAGCGCATTTACATTTCACCATTTCCCCCCAACACCAAGACTTGTTTAAAGCCAAGCAGCAGGAGGTTGTTAAGGTCATTGAGAAGGAAGCCAATTGTACTTTCGAGATTTCCTATTCCTTTCAAGAGAGTTATACAGATACCATTTCAGTAGATACCAAAAACCGTCCAATTCGCGACGAAAATGGCGCTTTGATCTTTCGCCCTGGGGGCCATGGTTCATTGATCGAAAATCTAAACCAAATAGATGCTGATATTATTTTTATCAAAAACATCGATAATGTAGTTGTCAATAGCTACGAAGAGCGTGTGGTTCGGTTCAAAAAGATACTGGGAGGTAAGTTACTAGAACTACAAGAACGAATTCATCATTATGTGCAGCGCCTCCATGAAGCTCCTCAAGATGTTGACATATTAGGAATAGTGGAATTCATGCAGGAATCGCTCAACATTCGGATGAAAGAAGAATTTGAGAAGTTCTCAGAAAAGTATCAAGTGGAATACTTGTTGGAAAAGCTGGACCGACCGTTGCGTGTATGTGGAATGGTCAAAAATGAAAACGAACCCGGAGGTGGGCCTTTTTGGGTGAAACATGAGAATGGATACGTCTCACTCCAAATTGTGGAAAGCGCCCAAATTGATAAAAAGAATGAACAACAAAAGAAGGTTTTCCAAAGCGCTACCCATTTCAATCCCGTAGATATTGTATGTGGAGTGAAAGATTACACAGGCAAGAAATACAATCTCAAGAAGTTTGTAGATAAGAAGGCCTACTTCATCGCTTCGAAATCCAAAAGTGGTAAGAAGATCAAGGCTCTAGAAAGACCTGGCTTATGGAATGGCGGAATGGCCTTTTGGAATACCGTTTTCGTGGAAGTTCCTCTGTACACTTTCAACCCTGTGAAGACGGTAAATGATCTACTCAAACCTACCCATCAAAAAAAGTTGTAAAAGTTGCTGTGTAAATGAATGCACAGTATCTTTGCGCCGTTCTCAACAAGGGGTGCCTAAATGCTGAAAATCAGTAATGGCTGAGATCATACCCATAGAACCTGGGCGGGTAATGCTGCCAAGGGAGGGCCGAACGTAAAAAAAATGTCCGGTGGACATTTTTAGTGAAGGAGCAAGGTGGCGAATTGGCCACATTTTCCATGAAAACGTTCGGGCTTAAATTTTACAGTAATCAAAGAATAATGACCCCTTTTATTCGTAACTAATTCATTACGAATGAAAACTTTATTCTACTCTTCGTGCATTTTCTTGCTCTCAGTAAGTGTATGTGCACAGCAACAGAAAGAACAGGATTCTCTACAAGGAACTCCCGTTGCTCTTGACGAAGTACTGGTTTCCGCCGTTCGCGTCGATGCGCAGACACCTGTTACTTTTTCCAACTTTACCAAAGAGGAGATCGACGATCGCAACCTCGGACAAGACATTCCGGTATTGATCAATTATCTCCCTTCCGTGGTTACCACCTCGGATGCTGGTGCTGGTATTGGCTACACTGGAATCCGAGTACGCGGAAGCGATGCTACTCGTGTAAACATTACCATCAACGGAATTCCTTACAACGACGCGGAGTCACAGGGCACCTTTTGGGTGAATCTTCCTGATTTTGCGTCTTCCGTGGAAAGTTTACAATTACAACGTGGGGTAGGTACGTCTACCAATGGCGCAGGCGCCTTTGGAGCTAGCTTGAACTTGTTGACCGACTTAGTTTCAGAAGAAGCCAACGGAGAAATTACCAATTCTTTGGGTTCGTTCAATACCCGACGACATACCGTCAAATTTTCAACTGGTAAAATCAATGAGCATTTTGAACTGGCGGGTCGTATCTCACAAATCAAAAGTGATGGCTATGTAGACAGAGCTAGTTCAGATTTGCGATCTTACTTCCTTCAAGCGGCCTACACAGACGAAAACACCCTGATCAAGGCACTGGTATTTGGTGGGGCGGAAGTGACCTATCAATCTTGGTTCGGCGTGGATCGTTTCACCCTAGAAAATAACAGAACCTACAACTTTGCTGGAGAGCAGTACGACGATGAAGGCAACGTGATTGGTTTTTACGAAGATCAAGTGGATAATTACAAGCAAGACCATGCGCAATTGCATTGGAATCAGCGCTGGACTGACAAATGGTCTACCAATTTAGCCTTTCACTACACCTACGGGCGCGGTTTCTTTGAGGAATACATCGATCGCACCGTGTATTCGGATTTCTTTGGTGCTCCTGACGCTACCTTTGATTTCTTAGGGTTTCCAGAAAGCAGTATTACCGTCAATGGCGAGGTCATTACCGATACTGACAATGTGCGCAGACGCTGGCTAGACAATAATTTTTACGGAACCACCTTTTCCGCTAACTATCAAGAGAAAGACTTGGACGTTATCATAGGTGGTGCCTGGAATATCTACAAGGGCGATCATTTTGGCGAAACCATCTGGGCGCGTTTTGCACAAGACAGCGAACCATTTGATCGCTTGTATGAAAGTGATGCCACCAAAACAGATTTCAACCTATTTACCAAGGTGAATTACCAGCTTACTGATAAATGGTCGCTTTTTGCAGACATGCAGTATCGTGGGGTGGGTTATGAAACCGAAGGCGATTTGATTGGCCGCGTACCAATTGATGTGGATGAAACGTTCAACTTCTTTAACCCGAAGGCAGGTGTAACCTACACAGTGAATGACCAGAACAGTTTGTATTTTTCATATGCTAGAGCCAGTCGTGAGCCCAACAGAACAGATTTTGAAAATGGAGCTCCTAAACCTGAAAAATTGAACGATTTTGAGCTGGGTTGGCGCTTAAATAACAGTAGGGTACGCTTGAATACCAATGTGTATTACATGCGCTACCAAGACCAGCTAGTCCTGACTGGAGCCGTAGATATTTCTGGTTTTCCGATCCGTGCAAACTCAGGAGATAGTTATCGTTTAGGATTAGAAGTAGATGCGGCCGTTCGGCTTACAGATAAATTGGTTTGGAGGCCTAATTTAGCGCTGAGTACGAACAGAAATTTAGACTTTTTTACGCTAGATGATGGCGGGCAACCCATTGCTGTGGGTGATACCGATATTTCATTCTCTCCAGAGATTGTTGCTGGCAACGTATTTACGTATCGTCCTATCGAGAAATTAGAGCTTTCGGTGCTTTCTAAGTATGTTGGGGAGCAGTTTATGAACAATATCGAATCGCCTACTGCGGTACTCGACAGCTATTTTGTGAGTGATTTCAATGTGCAATACGAAATCGAAACCCGCAAAATATTCAAGTCGATTGTACTAACAGGATTGGTGAATAATGTCTTCAATGAAGAATACGAGTCGAATGGCTATATGATAGGATTAGATCCCTACTTCTATCCACAAGCGGGGACCAACTTTCTCGTTGGTGCTACACTGAAATTCTAAATTAGTTGGAAACAAACACTGTATTCCCGTCAAACTGCGCACCATATTGCAGCATGGGGTACAGTGTTTCTCCTTCTCCTGGTTCGGTAAAAGGAAGGCCTAACGCCAAGCTGTAGGTATAGTCTTCACAGGAACAGATGGCCATGGCACCGTCGATATTCATGGTTGAACAGGCATTGGGGTTGTGATTGGGACAACTCGCTTCCCATGCTACCATTTGCGATTGACTAGTTCGGTGCACTAACACACCTCGAATGCCACCTTGGGGAACATATACCGTACCTCCAATGAAGCGAATCGGATCGTTTTCTGGAAGATTGAGATTTAATTCAAAGGAAAAAGAGCGTTCATTCAAAAATGGATTGCGTTGTCGGGAGGCATCATCGCTGCTACATGATACGAGTGTAAACATGAGGGCAAAAACTCCAAGAAACCTTGATATTGTTGACGTATACATAGGCTGAATGCTGAAATGCTTAATCAAAATTGTGTATCTTTGTTCTAAAGATATGATAGAAAATCCGCTCTCTGAGGGGATTTTTTGTCTTTATAAACGAAGAAGTCATGAGTAAAGTATCATACTATACAGCGGAGGGACTAAAAAAATTACGAGAAGAGTTAAATCAACTCAAGGATGTAGAACGTCCGAAAGCTTCACAAGCCATTGCAGAGGCCAGAGATAAAGGAGATTTGAGCGAGAATGCAGAATACGACGCTGCCAAAGAGGCACAAGGACTACTAGAAATGCGCATTTCAAAATTAGAAGAAACCTTGGCCAATGCCAGACTCATTGACGAATCGCAGTTGGATACTGACAAAGTACTGGTACTTTCTACCGTAAAGATCAAGAATACCACCAACGGCATGGAGATGAAATACACTTTGGTCGCCGAGTCAGAAGCAGATTTAAAAACGGGAAAGATTTCTGTGAGCTCGCCTATTGGTAAAGGTTTATTAGGAAAAGAAGTTGGTGATATTGCAGAGATTCAAGTGCCAAACGGCACCATGAAGTTTGAGATTGTCGAGATTTCCCGAGATTGATCCTGTTCCCAAAAGATATTTAAAAAAAGATTCTAGCACTGCGTTAGAATCTTTTTTACTTTTAGACAAATCCTCTCGTATGGCTTCTATCTTCACAAAGATCATCAATGGCGAAATTCCCTGTTATAAAATCGCGGAAGACGAACACTATTTTGCTTTTTTGGATATCAATCCGAACGCCGTAGGGCACACGCTATGCGTGCCTAAAAAAGAGGTAAACAGATTACTGGACCTCGACAATGAAACCTACACAGGTTTGATGGCTTTTGCTCGCAAAGTTGGTTTAGCGCTGGAAAAAGCAGTGCCATGCAATCGAGTGGGAATGGCAGTCATTGGCCTTGAAGTGCCACATGTGCACGTACATCTCATTCCTATCAATACCATGAAGGACATGACTTTTCAACATAAGGTTTCCATGACTTCGGAAGCGTTTGAGGAAACCGCCCAAAAAATTAGAGAGGCTCTCGTTTAAAAAGGCAATTGATCTGTAAAGTAAAGAACACCCGCCACCAGCGCCAATACCAATAGCAAAATCAGCATATAGGCTAGTTTTGTCAATTTAAAGGAGGCTTTCCGACCTTTAACCAACTTTGTGTAATAGGCATGTACGCGTTCAATGTCTTCCGTCCATTGTACTGGGTAGATCGTAGTATTACATTTTTCGCAAACAATCGTGTTACTCACTTCATTGGTCAGTCTTTTGACCAAAGCGCTGTTGGCAAACCGTTGGTAAAAACGCAGGCGTAATCCTTCTTGTGAATAACATTCCGGACAATTGTTCTGCAAGGCAATTTCTTTCAGGAGAATATGTGATTTGGGTGTGCTCATGAAGGAATGGTGTTAAGTAGGATTTCCATGGTGGTACCTTTATTCAACTCTGAATTTTTCACGCGAATCTTTCCTTTATGGTATTTTTCGATGATTCGCTTGGCCAGTGAAAGCCCAAGTCCCCAACCTCTCTTTTTCGAAGTAAAACCAGGTTCAAAAACCTTTTGAAACTGCGACTTGGGAATGCCTTTTCCGGTATCCTGAATAGTAATGGCCACCTGCTTTCCTTGTGGTTTTAGGTTGATATGAATATCGCCTTTACCCTTCATGGCATCGATGGCATTTTTTACCAAATTTTCAACAGTCCATCCATACAATTGCTCATTGAGCGCTACCAGAATGGTTTCATCAGGAATGTCTAAATGAAAGTGAATCAACTTAGAAGTACGCGCCTCCAAATAATGATAAGCTTGTCGTGTTTCCTCCACAATATTGGTGGGCTTGAGCTCCGGCAGCGAACCAATTTTTGAAAAACGTTCGGTAATGGTTTTCAGTCGATCGATGTCTTTCTCGATTTCGGTAAGGGTTTCGGCTTCGACATTTTCACTTTTTAAAATTTCCAGCCAACCAAACAAAGAGGAAAGCGGAGTCCCGATCTGATGCGCAGTTTCTTTGGCCATCCCCGCCCAGAGCTTATTCTGCTCTGAGATTTTACTGGTGCGGTAGAAGAAATAAATGACCGTGGCAAATAACACTATGATTAAGAGCAAAGCCAACGGGTAGTATTGTATTTTCTTCAATAATGGCGAATCGCCGTAGTATAACTCCTGTTGAATGGTCTCAAACTTAATATTGATCGGGGCATTCTCCTTTTTGAGCCGTTTTAAGATATTCTTCAGTTGCAACGAATCATTTTGTGTAGCTTGTTCTTCGTCAATATTGTTGAAACTAAGGATGTTGCCTTTGTCATCCAACAAGATCATGGGAGTGGAGGTGTTGGAAGTAATTACATCTGTGTATAGATTGCCGATATCCTGATCCAGATTGATACTCTTCTGTAGTTCTGTTTGCGCCGTGGCCCAAAGCTCCATTTTCTTCCGCTCCTCTTTCTTCATGGTTTGGAACAGTGCATTGGTATTCCAAAGAATGAGCGCCACAAGCACAAAAGAGCTAATGATCAATATCCAACGTAACGTATTCCTCTTGTCGCTAAATTTCATGAAGAAATTAGGTGAGTTTGCGAGTTCTAAATATAAACGAATTCTACCACATTTATTGTTTCACTGTAAGCAACCACCTTTTTTAGGCGTCCCTATTTGCGTACCTTTGCAGGGTATGATAAGCATCGATCCTAAAGAAATACCAACGGCTCAATTGCACGCTCATTTACTGAGTGCCGTTGCGCCCAGACCTATTGCTTTTGCAAGTACTATTGATCCAAATGGCAATCCGAATTTGTCGCCTTTCAGCTTTTTCAACGTGTTTAGCGCCAATCCGCCTATAATGATATTTTCGCCTGCAAGGCGAGTCCGCGACAACACCACGAAGCATACGTTGGAGAATGTGCTAGCAACCAAAGAAGTGGTCATCAATGTAGTTAATCATGCCATCGTGCAACAAATGTCGCTGTCCAGTACAGAGTATCCTGATGGAGTCAATGAATTTGAGAAAACAGGGCTCACCATGCTAGCTTCGGAAGAAGTAAAACCTTTTCGCGTTGCAGAATCACCTGTGCAGTTTGAATGCAAAGTGAATGAAGTAGTGCAGCTAGGCGACCAAGGAGGTGCAGGAAACTTGATTATTTGTGAAGTAGTCAAACTGCACTTGCACGAAGACATCTTAGACGATCAGGGGGCCATTGACCAACACAAACTAGATTTGGTGGCGCGCGCTGGTGGTAGCTACTATTCACGAGCTAAAGACGGGTTCTTTGAAATACCAAAACCCTTACGATCTATGGGGATTGGCGTAGATGCAATTCCTCAGGAAATACGAAAGAGCTCTATTTTGACCGGGAATGATCTCGGTATGTTAGGAAATGTAGAAAAGTTACCAACAGCAGAGGAAGCTTTGGAGTTCATGAAGAGCAAGGGTTTTCTCGAGCTTATTACAGAAGGAAATGTTGATAAAATTCACCGCCAAGCAAAGCAATTTTTAGCAGAAAAAGAAGTAGTTTCGGCCTGGAAGCTATTAGTAGCAAAACAGCAATAGAAAATGGAAGTACAAGGAAGAATTAAACTGATTGAAGAGACAAAAACCTACGGGAGCAACGGTTTTAGAAAGCGCGAGTTGGTATTGACCACCGAAGAACAATATCCGCAACACCTATTGATTGAGTTTGTGCAAGATAAAACAGACCTGTTGAACAGTTTTCAAGTAGGAGATCAAATTAAGGTAAGCATTAATTTACGCGGCCGTGAATGGATCAACCCAGAAGGGCAAGCAAAATATTTCAACTCGATTCAAGGATGGCGTGTGGAGCGTGTGGGTCAAGAGGCTTCAGAAGGAATGCCCCCTGTGCCTCCGGCAGAAGCTTTTGAACCTATTAACGAATTGAATGAGGAAGATCACGACGATCTACCGTTTTAATCAAAAAAATCAAAGATTTATAAAAGAGGCCTTACAGCCTCTTTTTCTTTTTCCATAGGAATTTATAGTACCTTTTTGGCATGAATATCACCAAGGCCATAGAAACGCTCTTTAAACGGTTTCTTCCCTCACCTTTTACGATCGCTGTATTACTTACGCTCCTGACGCTCGTTTTGGCATTACCGCTTTCCGACGCTAAAGGTGGCGAACGACTCTTCCAAGTATTGTCTTATTGGGAGGATGGTATTTGGAACAATGGACTGTTGGTATTCGCCTACCAAATGATGCTGATTCTAGTATTGGGCCATGTGCTGGTGTTGAGTAAACCTGTAGGGAAATTAATCAATCGCGTAACGAGTTTTGCTAACGATACGCAAAACGCAGTCGTTTTGGTGAGTATAACCACCATGTTGGTCGCTTTTTTTAATTGGGGACTTGGACTGATCTTTGGCGCAATTCTGGCTCGCAAAGTAGGCGAGCGCGCTCAAGAGCAAGGTTTCTCCATCAATTATCCACTTGTGGGGGCAGCTGGGTATATGGGACTCATGATTTGGCACGGAGGAATGAGCGGATCAGCACCTTTAAAAGTTTCTGAGGAAGGACATCTGCAGGAACTAATGAGTGGTATCTCAGATGCCAGTATCGTAAGTCAGTTGCCCAACTTGATTTCTACCTATCAAACCATTTTCAGTTGGTGGAATTTAGGATTGTTCGTAATTCTTCTCATAATCATCCCAATTACGCTGTGGTGGATTGCCAAAAAAAGTGATACAACCAACGTTCAATTGCCAACATATAGATTTGATACCCCTGATTCAAACACAGCCAAAGGAGCCGAAAAGTTGGATCGTAGTTTTTGGTTGTCAGGTCTGTTCGGAATCTTAGTACTCTTGGCTCTAGGATATCAATATTGGGCACAGTTAAGCACCTTCACGCTTACGCCCAATATGTTGAATTTCTTCATGTTTGGGATGGCCTTATTGATGCATGGTAGCATCCAAAAGTTTTTGGGTGCTGTGGAAGAGGCCATTAAAGGAACCTCTGGGATTCTTATCCAGTTTCCCTTGTATTTCGGGATTATGGGCATCATGAAAGGGAGTGGAATGATCCAACTAGTCTCTGATTTTTTCGTTTCTGTGGCGACTGAAACCACCCTGCCTATTTTTACGTTCTTTAGCGCTGGTTTGGTGAATATTTTTGTGCCAAGTGGTGGCGGACAGTGGGCGGTGCAAGGACCGATTGTCGTAGAATCTGCTTTAAAACTGGGTGTGCCACTGCCCAAAATTGTAATGGCCTTAGCCTACGGAGACCAGATTACCAATATGCTGCAACCTTTTTGGGCCTTGCCTTTGCTGGGAATCACCCGTTTGAAGGCGAAAGAAATTCTGCCCTACACCCTGATTGCGATGTTGGTAGCGGCTGTCGTATTTATCATTGGATTGCTTTTGATATAGCCCAAGAAAAAAGGTCATCCTTTCGAGATGACCTTTTCGTATTGTGGTTTTAGGTTTCGCCTTAAAACAAACTCAAAAAGCAATGATGAAAATACTATTGTAATTAAGGCTATATCAAATGTCATGAAAAAAAACGTAAAATCAAAGAGTTAACGTATCTTTTATGCTCCTTAGAAAGCTTGCAGAACTATGTTTTTCTTAACGGACAAACTCGAATTCCCACCTGTACAAAGTGCTACGGATGAAGGCATTGTGGCCGTAGGCGGTGATCTCTCTGTAGAACGCCTTCTGCTGGCTTATCGTCACGGGATCTTTCCATGGTTTGAGAAAGACGAACTCATTATCTGGTGGTCGCCCCCAGAGCGAATGGTGTTGTATCCAGAAAATCTTAGGATTTCCAAGAGCTTACGACAAGTTTTACGAAGCGGGAAGTTCAAAGTAACCTTCAATACGGCTTTTGATCAAGTTATTCAGCATTGTGCGGAAATTCCGAGGAGACGACAAGACGGAACATGGATCACGGAGGAGATGTTGGAAGCCTATAAAAACTTACACCGCGAAGGCTATGCACAATCCGTTGAGGTGTGGGAGGCGGATCAATTGGTGGGTGGACTCTATGGCGTAGACCTCGGCCACGTGTTTTGTGGAGAAAGTATGTTTTCCAAAGTAAGCAATGCAAGCAAAGTTGCCTTTGTGCATATGGTGCAACGATTACAACAGCGAAATTATCAATTGATAGATTGTCAAGTTTATACAGACCACTTGGCCTCGCTTGGCGCGGAAGAAATTTCGCGGGAAGACTTTGTGAAGCAATTACAACGAAAATACCAGGCTGGAGAGTAAGAAATACACTTGCTCCGTGGCCTTCGTAAAATCTTCAAAACGATATTCTAACCCAAGTTGCAACTTCGTTTTTTTACTCAACAACCAACCAATTTGACCCACAAATCGTTGATCGTATTGGGGTAGTAATTCGTTCCCAACACTTAGTAGGCTTTCTGCAGTGGCCACCAGGTAGGATTCCCCTACATCTAGTTTTTCTCCCTGAAGGGGAAAATCTACCGCAAAGCGATAGCGAAAGCGATGCACAGTAGGTTCATCAGTGATGCGTTGTTCCGCCCGAAACCGATGTCCGTAGCGAATACTAAAAGGACGGTTGGCAGTATTGTATTGTTGTGTGAACCGAAGCTCGTTGTTGCCGCCGTCAAAGTTTTCTCGAAAGCGATATTTGATACCCAAGGCTAGACTTTGTCCGCCGCCCACAGACCATTTCGAGAAGTGATTCAAATCGATTTGACGAACGCTGAACTCAAAATCCTCTTCCTGATAGATAAAATTTCGATTCTCAATGGAGAAATTATGACTATAGGTTTTACTGACGTCATAATTCAATGCTATTTGAGGTTGCCAAAAGCCTACATCTTGCGCGGAAAGATGTGTTACCAACAACATGCCGAAAAGACACCCAATCGCTTTAATACAAGACATGATCGTACTTGGCAGTTACAATAGTTCGTGTTGAAAGATGATGGCCTTCAGCATCGTAGGTGATCTCAAAAGAAGCCCAAGCCCCATCTTTTTTTCCTTGTACGATGAGCTCGTATCGTATTTCAGGGAGTAATAAATTTTGAAAAGCAGCTCTGAGGGTTTTTGCAACATCGTCGGTTGGAGGATGAAGATATTGCTGCTGTATTTTTTTGATTCGGTATTTGGAGAACTTTTGCTGGAGATCGGCAAGAATAGCGGTGTAACTTTCATCTGGAAGGTCGTTCTTCTTAACTATGAATTCCACATCTTCCAGCATACCATTCTGGTTAAATTCTACGCTATATTTCAGTCTTCCTTTTTTGAATTTCGCTTCAAAGCTCTCTCGATCGCCATCTTCCTCCTTAAAAAAACGTAGACGTTTTACGTCGTCTAAATAGTTTCCAAGATCGTTTAAAGCCTTCTCCGGAAAAGCTTCTCGATCAATACGGTATTCGCGTTCACGTTTGGTTTGTCCGTATCCAAACAAACTCAAACAAAGCACCAAAAAAAGCAGTAATCTCATTGTACTTCTTGATATCTAAAGCAGTTCACCTCATGATCATTTACCATGCCAGTGGCCTGCATATGCGCATACACCACGGTCGTACCCACAAATTTGAACCCCCTTTTTTTCAAATCTTTGCTAATGGTATCCGAAAGTTCGGTATTGGCAGGAGCATCACGATAATCTTGCCAGCCATTCTGAATAGGTGTTCCGTCTACAAAACTCCAGATGTAGGTGCTGAAGCTTCCAAATTCCTCTTGCACCTTCATAAAGGCTTGCGCATTACTGATGGTGGCTTTGATTTTTAGTTTGTTTCGGATGATGCCCGCGTCTTGAAGCAGACGCTCGTACTCAACCTCTCCATATTGGGCAATCTTGCGATAATCAAAATGATCAAAAGCCTTTCGGAAATTCTCGCGCTTGCGCAGCACAGTAATCCAACTCAAACCTGCCTGAAAGGTTTCCAAAATCAAAAATTCGAAGAGTTTGTCTTCATCAAAAAGTGGAACACCCCACTCCTCATCGTGGTATTGTTCGTATAGTGGGTCGCCCACACACCAGCCACAGCGATGTTTTTCCATAGTGAAATAGTACGTTAATTCATGTACAGCTTCCACAAAAATACGATAAGTAAGTTTTTGTGTTTCTTGCGACTGAGTACGTAAATTTGCAGCCAAATGATGGAATCACAAGTACTAGACACCACAAGCTTAATTCAAGAGGCATTACAGACGAGCATGTCGTATCAGAACTACAAAGCGTTAGTGAGTAAACTGGTTGCGCTGAATAGTACCACTGGTGCAGAGAAGACCGAGGCATTGAGTAACTATACCATGCTCAATGATCGCCGAATGAAGCGCTTGGATAAAACGGTCAAGCTTTCAGAAGAAACCATTCAGAAGGCCAAGCAATACGATCGTCCGGTTACTTGGCTAGTACTTACCGAGAGTTGGTGTGGAGATGCTGCCCAGACCATGCCCGTGATGCAGAAGCTTGCGGAACTGAACAAAAATATCCAGTTTAGAGTGGTGCTTCGCGATGAGAATGAGGCGCTGATGGATCAATTTTTGACCAATGGTGGCCGTTCGATACCCAAATTGATTGCTTTCGACACCCAAACTGAAGAAATTATTGGAGAATTTGGTCCTAGACCCAGTATCGCCACCCAAATGGTGGCGGACTTCAAAGCGGCTCACGGAAAATTAACTCCTGAGTTCAAGCAAGATTTACAGGTTTGGTATAACAAAGACAAAGGTCAAAACACGGCAGCAGACCTAGTTAAATTGTTGAAGTAATACCCCTTTACTTTGCTTGAAAATAATAGGTAATGGTGCCTATCTGTGAAGTTTTTCCTGGAGTGGCGTTAAACTTGGCGCGTAATGCATAGGCTAAGGCATTGTCGATATGACAACCACGCTCTGAAGTTGAAGAGGCAGCGTTGATGGTGGCCTCATATACCTCGCCGAACTGGTTCACCTTGATATTGACCACCACTTTTCCCGAACGCATGCAGGTATAGGTAGGATTAGGAAGCAGACCTCTAGCCATGCGATCTACCAACGAAAAAGAAATCGAGCTGTTGCGATTGGCAGCAGCATTGGCGGCCGTAATTTCACTGCTATCATTTCCATTAGAAGCCAAGCTCTTTTTAGAGTTGGCAGTATTCATAGCGATCCTTCCAGTGGATGCATTTTGTTCAGATGGAGTATCTTCTTGTGCGTCTTCTTCTACTTCGGAGGCCTCAGATTGTTTGGCTTCTTCGCGCAGTTCGTCAAGTGTTTTGAATTCCTCCAATTCTCGCTGCAACGACTTCCTCAATTCGTTGTAGGAACGGTTGGTTTTGATTTCCTGAGCGGTTGTTTCCTGCATCTCTTCTTCAGGAACTTCTTCTTCCTCCAAAGCTTCCTCGGCAGTCAATTCATATAGTTGCTCGGCCAATTCTTTTTTGGTCGAAAGATGTACATTGAAAACCACACTCACCACAAGCAGTGCGATCAGCACGGTGAGCGCTAAGGAAAGGTGTTTTGGGGACATTCGCATGCGACAAAAATAGAAAAATATTGCTAACGTCTTTATTTAACGACGATTAGGTCAGATTATTGACAAATTTTTCGGGTGAAATGGCTTCTTTGACATCATAATCGCCAATTTTAGTACGGCGAAGGCTGGTTAAATGACCTCCACTCTCTAAGGCTTTGCCAAAATCGTGTGCCAACGATCGAATGTAAGTGCCTTTGCTACAACGCACTCTAAAGTGTACTTCCGGAAGTGCAATATGTGTCAATTCGAAGCTGTAAATATTAATTTTCCTAGCTTCAACAGATACTTCTTTGCCCGCACGAGCGAACTCATACAAGCGTTTTCCATCTTTCTTCACCGCTGAAAATACGGGAGGGAACTGTTTGATTTCACCCATAAAACGTTGGGCAGTTGTGCTTAAAAGTTCTTCAGTGATATGTTCGATGGGAAAAGTATGGTCAATGGCGGTTTCTAAGTCGTAAGAGGGTGTTGTTGCTCCAAGCGTGATGGTTCCAGTATACTCTTTGGGTTGCCCTTGGATGTCAGCAATTCTTTTGGTGAGTTTCCCTGTACAGATGATCAATAGGCCCGTGGCCAAGGGGTCTAGAGTGCCTGCGTGCCCCACTTTGATCTTCTTGAGGTTGAATTTCTTGCGAATGGCCCAACGAATTTTATTGACTGCTTGAAAGGACGTCCAATGCAAGGGTTTGTCTATCAACAACAATTGCCCTTCTTTAAAATCGTCTACGGATACACTCATACTTCCAGATTCCATGCAATGATGGCCGCTGCAACCCCAACTACGAAACAATAGATGGCAAAATAGGTCAGTTTGCTGCGTTTCACCAAACGAATCATCCAAGTGCAGGCTAGTAAACCTGAAACAAAAGCAGCAACAAAACCAACAACCATCGGCAGGGCTTGTTGTGAATCGTAGGTAAGTTCACCACCCAAGAGATCTTTGGCGATTTTTCCAAAAATTAACGGAACTACCATTAAAAAGGAAAAACGAGCTGCCTTGGTCTTGTCGTTGCCCAACAAAACGGATGTAGAGATGGTTGCACCACTTCTTGAAACACCAGGTAAGATGGCAATAGCTTGTGACACACCAATAACCAATGCGTCTAGAAAAGAAACCTTCTTTCCTGTGTTTTTGGCGCGGTCTGCGAGAAAGAGAAGCAAAGCCGTAACGATCAACATGAGTCCTACCAACAGAATTTGTCCACCAAATAATTGTTCTAATTCGTCTTCAAAAAAGATACCTACTGCCGCTGCTGGCACCATGGAAAGTGCAATCTTGGCAACAAAGGAGGTTTCTTCATTCCATTTGAATTTGAAAATACCACGAACAATAGCTAAGATGTCTTTTCGAAAGACCACAATAGTACTAAGTGCGGTGGCAAAATGGAGTACAACGGTGAAAAGTAAACTCTCTTTAGGCAAAGATTCATCACCTAACAAGGCTTTTCCTAGTTCTAAATGACCACTTGAGGATACAGGCAAGAATTCAGTCAGTCCTTGAATAATGCCCAATAGGATCGCGTCAATTACTTCCATAAAGCCTAGCTATCCTTATCTGACTTTTTGTTGGGATTCAAGAGTATGGCGTAAACTTCGATGGCAAAGCCAATTAAAATCAAAGTGGGTGCCACGCGAATCCGCCGGATGCTGAAAATCTCAGGATTCCAAACATTAGGATCGTCACTTCCGCCACCTACCATTAGGATAAACCCCAACGCAATAACCGCCAATCCAATGAACATCCATAG
>CAWUKP010000022.1:0-16469 GCA_963922975.1 uncultured Spongiivirga sp.
AGCCTATGCCGCGGTGGCCAAGTTTCCTTGTTTAACCATACCGATGGGGTATAAAGAAAGTGGAGAGCCTATCAGCTTGACGTTTATTGGACAACCATTTTCAGAGCCTTCATTGTTGAAAATGGGCTATGCCTTTGAACAACTGACCAAGGTGCGAAAAACACCGAAAGCTTACCATTAATAGTTGATCAAATCTTGTAAATATCCCCAAAGTTGGTTGTCAAAGCTTGAAGGCCCTAAAAAATCTTCTCCAGCACTATCCCCAAGTCTAATCACTACTAGATGTAAGCTGGGAACCACATATAACTTCTGATCAAAAGCACCAAGTCCGGCCACCAAATCACTGGGTGCGTTCGGAATCAAGGCTCCTTGAAATTCTAGTTCAGAGCTCGGTACACGGAAACGATCTTGACCGTTGAGCCACCAAAGATAACCGTAGGCCGGATTCAAGTCTTGTGAAGGACTTGTAAGTGCATTGAGGTACGTCTGATCGCTCAACAAGGATTCGCCATCCCAGATACCGCTATTCAAACTCAAGAGCCCAAAACGCGCCATGCTACGGGCAGTACTGTAATACACATTCGGAAATCCTAAACGAACCCAATCACCTTGCATCCCTATGGGCGACTTAACTTTTGCATTGAAATAATTTTCAAAGTTACCTTCAATCGCCCCAGAAATGATGTCTTGTGATAAGGTATAGGGCGCATTGTGATAATACCAAAAGCTCCCAGGCTCGTTGTAATAATCCAGACATTCAGGGTCTGTACAGTTGACGTTGGCCACTGTGTAATCTAAACCAGTGGTCATCGTGATATGATCTCTAACCGTGATGTTTTGTTCTTGCTCAAATGGCATTAGTGTCCACCCTTCACCCAAATAGTCAGCAGAACTGTCTTCTACGTTTAGATAACCCTCTTCGATCGCTATCCCCAAGGTAAAGGCCGTTAGCGTTTTACCCGCAGAAAACCAAGGGTAGTTGGTATTAGCGTCTCCACCATTAAAGTAAGCTTCCATGGCGATTCGTCCATTTTGTAAGATAAGAAAGGCTTTGCTGTTTCGCGAGGCGAGAAAATCCAAAAGTGGTTCAGTGGCATCGGGGTTCCAAGCCAGCTGATCTAGAGTGACAGTTTCCCATTCGCTTGTAGCTATCGGTGGAAAATATAACTGAGTCAAATCAGGTGCTTCTTCCAATGCAGGCGTATCAATGTCTGTTGAGCTACAACCGATGAGAACACTACCAATGACGAATAGATAAAGGATTTTTTTCATGTATAGGTCTTTGGGGTTTAGACGTGTCAAGATGGCAAAGGTTTAAACAAAGGTGTATCTTTGCCACCTTTAAAAATGCCATGCGTACCAAGTCGTTAAAGAAGAACAAGATCAATGTAGTCACTCTAGGCTGCTCGAAAAACGTGTATGACTCCGAAGTATTGATGGGTCAGCTACGGGCTAATAACAAAGAGGTTGTGCACGAAGAAGAAGGCAATGTGGTGGTGATCAACACCTGTGGATTCATCAACAATGCCAAAGAAGAGAGCGTCAATACCATCTTAGAGTTCGTGCAGAAGAAGGAAGAAGGTTTGGTCGATAAAGTCTTTGTGACGGGTTGTTTAAGTGAACGGTACAAACCTGACTTACAAGCGGAGATTCCTAATGTGGATCAATACTTTGGCACCACAGAACTACCTGGATTGTTAAAAGCATTGGGTGCAGACTACAAGCATGAATTGATTGGCGAACGTTTGACTACTACACCCAAAAACTACGCCTATTTGAAGATTGCTGAAGGATGTGATAGGCCGTGTTCTTTTTGTGCGATTCCACTCATGCGAGGCAAGCACCGTTCGACACCCATCGAAGACTTAGTGCTGGAAGCTGAAAAACTGGCGGCAAACGGCGTTAAAGAGCTCATCTTGATCGCACAAGATTTGACCTATTACGGATTAGATCTTTACAAGAAAAGACGCCTCGCAGACTTATTGAAAGCCTTGGCTAAAGTGGAAGGTATCGAATGGATTCGTTTGCATTATGCCTTTCCAACGGGCTTCCCGATAGATGTCTTGGACGTAATGCGCAACGAACCCAAAGTGTGCAATTACATTGACATCCCGCTTCAGCATATTTCTACCAAAATATTGAAGAGTATGCGCCGCGGTACCACCTACGAGAAAACGAATGCATTATTGCAATCGTTTCGTCAGGAAGTACCCGAAATGGCGATCCGTACCACACTCATTGTGGGTTATCCTGGGGAAACCGAGGAAGATTTTCAATTATTGAAAAAGTGGGTGCAAGACCAACGTTTCGAGCGCTTGGGCTGCTTTACCTATAGTCATGAAGAAAACACGCACGCTTACAACTTGGAAGATGATGTGCCGGAAGAAGTGAAGCAGGAGCGCGCCAATGAAATCATGGAAATCCAATCGCAAATCTCTTGGGAACTAAATCAACAGAAAGTAGGTAAAAACTTCAAGGTGATGATTGATCGAAAGGAAGGAAACTACTTTATAGGCCGAACCGAATTTGATTCACCAGATGTAGATAACGAGGTCTTAATCGATGCCACGAAACACTATGTAAAGCAAGGTGATTTCGTGATGGTCAAAGTCTTTGAAGCCGGCGATTTCGATTTGTACGCTGCGCCAGTGGTCTAATTCCCAAAAGAAAAGGGCACGCCAATCATCGCACCCTTTTCCATCAAACAAAACTCAAGAAGCAATTAAACCCTAAACTGCTTTTCAAAGTCTAGTTTCTTGTTACTGTAATGGAGTTTGAAAGGTCAAAGTTCCCTTCAATATTGTTAGCATTCATGCCCATTTCTGCACCAGTAATTTCGCCTTCCCAGCGTGCATACCAGATCAAACAAACACCTACTCCTGCCGCATCAAAATCGACTCCTTCAACGTCTGCCAATGTTGGTGGCAATCCAAGAATATTGCCTTGATCATCCGTGATCACCCAGCTGCTTCCACTACCTGAGGCATTGGCGCTATCAAGGGTGATGCCACTTACAAAATCGGGTGTGCCATCAACAGTAAATGTAAAAGGTCCACCAGAGATGCTACCAGCTTCGGCTGGTGCATTCCTTGTAACGGTAATAGAGTTAGAAAGATCAAAATTCCCTTCAATATCGTTCGCGTTCATGCCCATTTCGGCTCCTGAGATTTCTCCTTCCCAACGGGCGTACCAGATCAAGCAAACACCCACTCCTGCTGCGTCAAAATCTACACCTTCTACATCTGCCAATGTAGGAGGCAATCCTAGAATCGTTCCTTGATCATCCGTGATCACCCAACTGCTACCGCTTCCAGATGCGTTCGTACTGTCTAACGTGATACCACTCACATTATCGGGGGTACCGTCTACCACAAAAGTAAAAGGACCTCCAGAAATACTACCTGCTTCGGCGGGCGCATTACGTGTGACCGTAAGAGGATTTGAAAGAGCAAAGTTGCCTTCAATATCATTGGCGTTCATGCCCATCTCGGCTCCAGAAATTGTTCCTTCCCAGCGAGCATACCAAATAAGGCAAACTCCAGTACCCGCACCGTCAAAGTCTACGCCTTCAACATCAGCAAGGGTTGGAGGTAAACCTAGAATATTTCCTTGATCGTCTGTAATCACCCAAGAGCTTTCAGATCCTACAGCATTGCTGGAATCCAATGTGATACCACTTACAAAATCAGGCATTCCATCCACTGTAAAAGTGAACGGTCCACCAGAGATCGTTCCGGCAACGGCCTGTCCTTCTCTTTCCACCGTAATTGAATTGGAAAGATCAAAAACACCTTCCAGATCGTTGGCGTTGAGTCCAGCTTCAAGCCCTTGAATTCCGTTTTCGTAACGCAAATACCAAATTAAGCAGGTACCCACACCAGCACCGTCAAAATCAACACCTTCTAGCGCTTGATTGTCCGGCGGAAGGCCCAATATGTTTCCTAAGTCGTCTGTAATTACAAAGGTTCGATTGGTACCTACAGCATTAGGATCTGTAGCAATTCCGCTTACAAAATCAGGCGTGCCATCTACCACGAAGGAGAACGGGCCACCTGTAATGGTTCCTGCATCAGGCAACGCGATTGTGCCATCATCATCGTTGTTGCAAGCCATCAGAAAGACTGTGCAAAAACTTAAAAAAAGAGTTTTCTTGAACATTGCTTTTAGCTTTTAAAAGTTATGATTCAAAATTCGAGAAGCGAGCTCGCATAGAATGTTAGCTGGCTAACACTTTTGAAGAAATCTTAAAAAAGCCACCAGTTTTTCGATGAATGACTAATCATAACTGCTTGCAAGGGCCGAAAAATAGAAATACCTTCGTAAGTACAACCAAAACCAACGCATGTTTCACTACGGAATTGACCATTTAACGGTCGAAAAGGCCATTGCTATTTCTGAGGGTCGTTTATCGGCAAATTTGTCGGAAGCAGCCCAATCGAAGGTGAAAAAAAGTCGTGAAGCTGTTGACAAGATTGCCAGTGGAAGTAAGGCTGTGTATGGTATCAATACAGGTTTTGGTCCGCTGTGCGATACTCAAATCACTCCAGACGAAACCAATCAACTCCAAGAAAACTTACTGCTTACGCATGCCGTGGGCGTCGGCAATCCTATCGCTCCGCAACTATCGAAGCTCATGATGATCTGCAAAGTACATGCGCTGTGTCAAGGATTTTCGGGAATTCGGTTGGAAGTGATACAACGCATCTTGTACTTCATTGAAAACGATTGGATACCTGTGGTGCCTGAACAAGGTTCTGTAGGTGCCTCTGGAGATCTAGCGCCATTGTCGCATCTGTTTCTTCCTTTAATCGGGCAGGGCGCTCTTTGGATTGAGGGTAAGGAAGTACAAGCAGAGCAAGCGCATACCATGCACCAATTGAAACCCCTGCGTCTGAGTGCGAAAGAGGGGTTGGCTTTAATTAATGGAACCCAATTCATTTTGGCCCATGCCGTTTTGGGGCTGCATCAAATGAGTTATCTTTTAGATGTGGCCGATGTTGCGGGCACTATGAGTTTGGAAGGTTTTCAAGGGAGCGCTGCGCCTTTTAAAGCTTCTCTACACGACTTAAGACCTTTTCAAGGAAACAAAACAGTAGCGGCCCGTGTACGGATGCTGCTCAAGGACTCACAGAACCTTCAAAATCACTTCGATTGTGCGCGTGTTCAAGATCCGTATTCGATCCGCTGTATACCCCAAGTTCACGGCGCCTCACGCAATGCGTTGAGTCATTTGGAAGCATTGGTGGAGATCGAGTTGAATTCAGTTACTGACAATCCAGTGGTGCTCAGTGCGTCCGAAACCATTTCAGGTGGAAATTTTCACGGACAACCGCTTGCCATGGCGCTAGACTACGCAACACTGGCGGCTGCCGAACTGGGCAATATTGCAGACCGACGCTGCTACCTGCTTTTGGAAGGGAAATATGGCTTACCGAGATTACTTACCGAAAGCGGTGGACTGAATTCTGGCTATATGATTCCGCAGTACACCACGGCGGCCTTAGTTTCGGAGAATAAGTCTTTGTGTTTTCCAGCTTCAGCAGATAGTATTCCGACCTCCTTAGGACAAGAAGATCACGTTTCAATGGGGAGTATCTCTGGGCGTAAATTTTTGCAAGTGATAGGAAATTTGGAAAAGATCCTTGCCATTGAGTTGATGTACGCCGCGCAAGCTTTGGAATTTAGAAGGCCCAACACCTTTTCCAAACCTATTGAGAAAAATTTTGCAGTCATCCGTGCACGTGTTGATAAACTGACAGACGACCGATTGCTCATGAAAGATATGGAGCAAATGATCTCCCTGGTTCAAGACAGATCAATCATCGTTGAATAAAGAATTATGACGTTTCAAGAAGCCATTCAACAAGGTATTCCTACATCGCTACCACCAAAGCGAAACTTTCGCAAGAATACCAACCCAGCTCCAAGGCGAAAAGACATCCTTTCCGCAGATGAGAAAAAGCTGGCCATCAAAAACGCGTTGCGGTATTTCCCAAAGGATTGGCATGCAGAACTAGCGGTAGAATTTGCTCAGGAACTTCAAGAAACGGGTAGAATTTATATGTACCGTTTCAAACCCGAATATGAAATCTACGCACGCCCAATAGAAGCATATCCTGCAAAAAGTAAGCAAGCTGCGGCCATCATGTTGATGATCCAGAACAATCTCGACCCTGCGGTGGCGCAACATCCTGAGGAACTTATCACGTATGGGGGTAATGGCGCTGTCTTCCAGAATTGGGCACAATACCTGCTTAGCATGCAGTATCTCAGTCGTATGACCGATGAACAAACACTGCATATGTATTCTGGACATCCTATGGGTTTGTTTCCTTCCTCTAAAGAAGCCCCGCGGGTGGTGGTGACCAATGGAATGATGATACCCAACTACTCATCACAAGACGATTGGGAACGCTTCAACGCCTTAGGCGTTACGCAATATGGCCAAATGACTGCAGGATCCTATATGTACATTGGTCCGCAGGGAATCGTTCATGGCACGACCATCACGGTGATGAATGCTTTTCGAAAGATACTAGAGCCTGGAGAAGCGTTGGGAGGCAAGCTATTTTTGACTGCGGGATTGGGTGGCATGAGTGGAGCGCAACCCAAGGCAGGAAACATTGCTGGCTGCATAACGGTTTGCGCAGAGGTCAATCCTAAAGCAGCTCAAAAACGGTTTGAACAAGGTTGGGTAGACGAGTTGATTGATGGTCTGACAAGCCTTGTAGAACGAGTGCGTGAAGCTCAACAAAATGCAGAAGTGGTTTCTATTGCCTTTATTGGGAATGTAGTAGATGTCTGGGAGCGTTTTTACGAGGAAGAAATCTTTGTACACTTGGGTTCTGATCAAACCTCGTTGCACAATCCTTGGTCTGGTGGTTATTACCCTGTAGACATGTCTTTTGACGAAGCCAATCATTTGCTGGCGGCCGATCCGGAGACTTTCAAAGCAGCGGTTCAAAAAACACTTCGCAGACATGCGGCGGCGGTAAATAAGCACGCAGAGCGTGGTACGTATTTCTTCGATTATGGCAACGCTTTTTTGTTGGAAGCTTCGAGAGCGGGTGCCGATGTGATGGCAGTAAATGGAATTGATTTTAAATACCCTTCTTACGTACAAGACATTTTGGGGCCTATGTGCTTTGATTACGGGTTTGGACCCTTCCGTTGGGTATGCGCTTCTGGGAAGCCAGAAGATCTAGCTACAACAGATCAAATTGCTGTGGAAGTCATGCAGCAGATCATGGAAAGGGCACCTGAAGAGATTCAACAGCAGATGCAGGATAACATTACCTGGATTCAAGACGCACAAAAGAATCAAATGGTAGTGGGCTCTCAAGCTCGGATTTTATACGCCGATGCAGAAGGACGGGTTAACATAGCAAAAGCTTTCAATGAGGCGATCTCCGAAGGAAAATTAGGGTCTGTGGTATTGGGTCGTGATCATCATGATGTAAGCGGAACAGATTCTCCTTTTCGGGAAACTTCAAATATCTATGACGGCAGCAAGTTTACCGCAGATATGGCTATTCACAATGTGATTGGAGACAGTTTCAGAGGCGCTACCTGGGTCTCAATCCACAACGGTGGTGGTGTAGGTTGGGGGGAAGTGATCAATGGTGGCTTCGGACTTTTGTTAGACGGTTCTCAAGAAGCAGAAATTCGTTTGCAACGCATGCTGTTCTTTGATGTAAATAATGGAATCGCCAGACGCAGCTGGGCACGAAATGAAGAAGCCTTGTTTGCCATCAAGCGTGAAATGGTCAGAACTCCGAATTTGACAGTTACGCTACCAGAAATAGTTGATGACGAGCTACTCGACCACTTATTTTAGTTCACCTAAAGACAAAAAGAGCTGTTCATTCGGTTGAGGTATGACATAAGTCATAGATTTTGATCGTACGAGTTACTACCTTATCAGCTAGTAACCAAAATTCGTTACGGTCATGAGAAAAACAGTGTTATTTTTTATGAGCTTGCTGATCACTTTTTCCCTGGTTGCACAGGAATACAAGGAATTGCAGGCTATTGGAGAGCTATCCGATGGACTCATCGCTATTCAAAAAGAGGGTAAGTGGGGGTTTATCGATACGGCAAATAAATTGGTCATCGACTTTCGTGATGATATTGCCATTGCGGAATACGGACAGTCTGAGGCAGAGCAGGCACCTAAGTTCAACAACGGGCGCTGTCTGATTGTGCAAAAGAAAGATGGGATACCTTATTACGGGTATATCAACATCAAAGGGGAAGTAGTGGTGGAGCCCCAATATTTAAATGCCACGAATTTTTCGCACGGGTATGCCATTGTTGTAATGCCAAATCGCAATGTACGCGGGAAGAATGAGTATCTGAATATGGACATTGTTCGCTACACTTTTTACGAGATCGTTATTGATACGCAAGGTACTTCGGTTGCCATGTTGAGGGAAATGCCTCATATTCTCATGTCAGAGGAGAAGTTCGAGAAACCTTATTCCACAACACATTTTGTGAGTGAAACGCAGATAGCTTTGCAAACAGAGAACGACGGCTGGCAGGTCGTTTCGCTAGCTAGTAATTGATTTCATCATTGGAAATAAAGAAAGAAGCCATCCCTAAGAGATGGCTTCTTTATGAGGTATACATAAATCGTTTAGTGGTGTCGATTCATTTTGTCTTTGCGCTTTTTTAATTGTCGTTCTAGATCGCTGATAGTTTCGCTTACGGCCAACTCAAAAGACGCTTCATTGGAAGAAGCAAATATTCGTGGTCCTGGAGCACTCAGTTCAATCTCACAGATTTTTCCTTTTGGGCTAGGATCATTTTCCTCTTTGATGATTGCATGTGCTTTGATGATCCAGTCGTATTTCCCTTTTAAGGCCTGTAACTTTTCAGTAACGAAGGTTTCAAAGGCTTCACTTCTATCCATGTGCAAAAATTGAACTCGAATGTCCATAGGGTTGAGTTTTATTATTATCTATTCCGAAGGTAGCAATAATTGAAGGGTCAATTCTTGACATAAGTCACCTAATTAGAAAAGCTTGTTTAGTAGTACCAAATGTACCCCGATGTAAATGATTTTGTATTTAATCTTTATTTCCACCAATGGAGTACGTAGACGAAAGAATAGAAAGTTGAATTTATGGGTGAACTATATTCAAATAGCATGTATTTTATCAGGTTAGTCCAATACCTTTCTTCTAGAAAAACACTTTATGGGGAAACTATTTGTATGTAGATGTGAACGTTGAAGAGCCTCATGAGATTTTCTAAGTCTATTGTGACTTTTTGTTTTTTGGTGTGTCTTATCTATAAAAGAACTCATTTAATAATGCTGAAATGACAAAGTTTATATTCATATTGTTGACAATTACAACACTAGACTTGACTCCCAAAAGCACTGTAGAAGGGAAAACAGTGGAAATAGAAGCCATATTTCAAGGAAACTCAACGAAGGCTTTGTATTTTAAAAACACTGCGGATCAGAAAATAATGGAATTCACCATTGTCAATATTGAATTATTGAGTAAGTACGACCATTTCAACCGGGCTCATGTTGGAAAAAGATTTAGACTAATCTATGACGTGCAATATTTAGAGAAATCCAATGAGTCTGCAGACAATGATGGGGCGAAGGTAATGGAAGTAGTTGAACGGAGGATTCTTCTGAGTGCATTATTATTAGATTAAGAGTTAGCATTAATAGCAAATACTAGATTTGATTGGTTGGTTGACAATCCCAAGGCTATATGTGGTTAGTGTGGATTGTAGGGCTAGAGGTTTTTCTCTAGCCTTTTTCTTTTCTATCGTAGTAATTCTCCAGAATGGATTTCATCGCTATCCCACCTTCTTGAATCCCTAAACAAGTGTTCCATAAATCAGCAGTTAGGAAAGGCTGCAAGGGTTGCTCCACAAGCCCAATATGCTGGAAGGCCGATATGAGCTTGGCATCCCACACCTTGTGGTATTTCAGCAGGTCATCGGGATACACGATCTTTCTCTTAGTTCCTTCATCGATACCACGAAAAGGCTTGTCTATGTTGAGATAGCCATAATCGTCTGTCAATTGCTCACCAGATTCAATATTTCTAATGGCTATTTCAAAATTATATGCCGTTGTAAGGCAATTTGACTTAAAACTATGGTTCACAAAGCGTGCATTATCCCAACAAAGGATAAGGTTGCCCAAATTGTTTTTATAGGCATAGGTGGTTAAGATGTCTTGAAAGACTGGCTCGAGTTCTTGCACAGTTTCAGCTGTGAATTCTTGATCGAATCTGTCGAGTACCCAGGTGATGGTCCCTTTCGGAATAAATGCGGTTGCTACTACACCATAGCCCACCACATCATTTATATACTGTATTTCTGTTTTAGGATGTATCATAAGGTTGTTACTATCTATCAAATACTAAGTATGAAAGCGATTAAACAATTATCTAGATTTGACACATTTTCACCTTCAAAGTCACAGCAATGAATCTATTTGTACAAAAATCAAGGTTCGCAATTGGGAAGTGTAGTAGGCTATTGGAGAGAAGGTTACGGTTCTTCCAGTTTTGGTAGTTAAAAGCCGTTGAAAATTCACCTCAACCTTTCCGTCACACGATATCTACCTTTGGGGAGCTTAATAACAGGAGAATTAATCTGAGGCCAATATTTACCTAGGTTAGTTCCTTAATAAACGCTCATCACTCCATCGATTTCGTGTAACAAATTCCAATAAGGCTGCAAGATGTTCTTTATTCGTAGTGGTTATGCGAACCTCTACAGAAGTGTTTTCCTCATTGTTGAGGATACCCATCACATCGATCTTGGATGAAGTTTCTGTGCCGGAAGTTGGTATTTTTTTAGTTGATGGGTTGCATTCTATGGCTACCTGATACATGTAGTCTATAAAAGAATGCGCACTGGTTTCATTCGTTGGGGAAGCCAAAAAGCCAAGGCACAACTTTTCATTGTGTTCAGGTTTTACTTTCATCGACTCTCCAAATTTGATGACCTGGTACAAGAATTCATTTTCTAAAGGGAGTTCGTTGGTGAGACTCGTGTTAGCATCTGGTTTGGTCTCTTTTTTTGTAATGGAATATGTAGTTCTCATACTCATTATGACACGGCCTGAGCTAAAAAGTCACACGCTGACCATTGTAACAGAACCAGTGTTCGTGTAGCGAGGAGGTCAAACGTGGTCCAAAACTTAAAGTCATTGGTATAGTCAATGCTTCATACTAGGTATATCATGTACCACCTTTTACTTGTTTTTGAGGTAAGTTTCGGTGATGCTTAGTGCAAGAGACGAGCCTCAAAGGGCTCCGACCATTTTGATACGCGTGACACGGCAGGAATTAGAGTGGCAAATACTTCAAACTTTTTCGAAACGTGGGAGTTCTGGTAGGATGCTCTTCCCAATTGAAGGGCCATAGGAAGCTCCAAAGATTCTGTGACGGAATTGGCCTTTACGGTGATGGACTTCTTACCAAGAAAATCATCCTTCCGCCCGTCTTCACTAACCCCTAAGACAATGCTATCATCCCAATTGGAAATGATTACGGGAACATCCATGCTACCATGAATATCATAAACAAAAATATGCAACAGATACTCCATTGCGCTGGAAACGTCTAATTGATGAAACTCTATATCAACTATTACCAAAATATCATTGATGTCGTCGCCAACATTAATTATATCCGGGATTGACTTCAATCTGACTGCATTTATTTTTGCCATTACAAGTTATTTGATGGTTGTTTGATTACTCTTTTTTTCCTTCTGAAGAATAATACTCCCACAAGGATTCCGATGACGAAACTACCCATGATGATCAACACACGTGAAGCTTCCACTTTCCAGAGAAGGAATCGTACCGAGGTCACGTCTGCATTTTGTATGGAGAATATCGTGATGGTCAGCGCTATCAAAAGCGCAATCCACTGTTTCGTTTTCATTTTAGTATGGTTGTAGGTAACTTAATTAACGATTATTGTTGCGCAGTTGACCAATTTCATTCTCAAATTCGTGAAGAAATTCGGTAATGTATAAGTGGTCGTTCGAAAAATCATTGTTAAGCTTTTCCAAATGCTTTTCGAGTACTTTATCAGGGTGGTTGAACAGATCTACTTGTAGGTGCCCTACTTTTTCAATAAGGCTCTCACAAGAATTGCTGATGTCTTGTATCTTTCTTAAAAAATCTTCCTTAATTTCCAAATGGGTCTTTTCCATTGTTATACGTTTTGTTTCTAACTATTTAGACCCACAGATGTACGTTTGGTCACAATTGAGTGTAGTCTTCTTTTGTTTAGGGGCTAGACCATTGCATTTTCGTTACAGCTATCCATACAGAAAATGGCAGAAGTTCTTGTGTCGTTTACCATGCTAGTCATTACGTCTAAATCTTTACTTTCTGGCAATGATAGAATGTTGATGTCCGCCACATTTTGTTTTAGCAAACTTCTTTCATTATCGACCTGATAAGCCGTAACAGTGGTTGATACGGGAAAACGAATCAAGTCGTTTAGTAATTGAATATCCTCTTCTTTTGCGATGGCCCCGTCGTTGGCTACTTTTACATGTAAGTTACCTCGCCAATTCTTTTTGAGTAAGAGTGCCAGTAAAATGGCTAGGTCATTATTATTCAAATCAAAGTTAGTTTTCCAGTTCTTGTCAAAACCTTTGAGCCAAAGGGTGATGTCTTTTTCTAAGGAAAGCCCCACATTCTCAAAAGGAATATAGAGCAATACGCCGTAGCCATTTTGTTTGGCAACATCAATGAGTTTTACATAGGCATTTTTCATGTCGGCATTGCCATTCACTGTCAAGAAGAGTGTATTGGGTTTAAAGAAGGCCGCATTCAAGGATTGCATGCTGATTCTTAAGGTCTCGGAAATATCATCTCCTTGCACATAGGTGTAATTGGTGGCAATGTTTTGTTTTTTCAAGCGCTTGCTTACCTCGGGTAAAAACTCAGACAATCTATCTGATAGGTCCTTGTCTTCATTCTTCAATGCCAAAAATTTCACAGAACCTTTAGGCGCAACAATGGTTTCAATGAGTTTGAAGCAGCTTCTTATCTCCTTTGGTGCAGCAATTGGAATTAGAAGATCGGGTCTCCATGAACGTACTTCGCGGGTAGGACTCAACTCTGTTGTTTTTTTGGTGGACCATTCAGCTAAGGCGGTAAAAAGACCACTTCTAGAATCCCCAGCCTCTGACTTCAATTTCTTTTTGATGAGGTAGAAGTAAAAGACCACTATCAGGATGATAGAAGCCAGCGCTACCGGCGAACTAATGATAAACATTACTGTTAGCGAGCCTAAGGCACCAATCAAAGGAACTATAATGGGTACTTTTAGTGTGGGTCTAAAGCTTGGCAATGCCAGCGATTGTTCAATCAACGCCACGATATTAACCATGGCATAGGTGATCATGAAGAACATGGTAATCAAGGGTGCAATGGTGTTTAAGTCTCGGAGGGAGAGCCCTACGAGCACAATTGCGGCAGTAATTAGCATGGCATTAAACGGCTCTCCTTTGCGATTGGTTTTAGCCAAAAAAGTACTTTTGGGGAGGATATTTTTTTCACCTAAGGCCAATAGGATTCGCGGGGCTCCTACGAAGGATCCAAGTGCCGAAGAAAGCGTTGCCCCCAAGAGGCCCGCGAGAACGATCGGGGTGTAGTAGGCTTTATCAATAAATACATTGTAATTTTCTAACAATTCGGTTTGAGAAGCAAGTAGTGCCGCCACAAAAACTAATCCCATATAGACCAATGTGGTAATGATAACGGCACTGATGGTGCCTGAGGGAATATTTTTTCTAGGATTCTTCAAATCGCCAGACATATTTGCCCCGGCCATGACCCCTGTAACGGCGGGAAAGAATACAGCAAAGACCAACCAGAACGACGATCCGCTAAAGCCGCTCTCCCTGGAGCCGGGATAATTGCCAAACCATACAAAGTTGTAATTCAATTCGGATGTAAAGAGTGCACCTAGAATGGAGATGATGGATAAAATGATGATGGCCATAATCACATACTGGATCTTAAAGGCAAAACTGGTGCTGATAAAGGCGATAGCCATGATCAGTGCGAAAACAGTCATATCCAAAAGAAGCGGACTGTACTCTGGGAGTAAGGACTGCAGTCCTTCTCTAAAACCAAAAACGTACATAGCTACGGCAATGGCCTGTGAGAAGTAGAAAGGAATGCCAATAGCACCACCAATTTCTAACCCCAGTGATTGCGAAATCAAGCTAAAAGCACCACCTGAACCAATTCGTATGTTGGTTGTAATACTGGAAAGAGATAGAGCCGTGGAAAAGGTGATAGCCACCGCAACTGCAATGATGAGCAATGCTCCGATGATTCCCGCATTGCCCACTACCCAAGGAAGCCGAAGGTACATGATAACGCCCAAAATGGTAAGGAAGGTCGGAGTGAACACTCCTGCCATGGTGCCGAACTTTTTAGGCTCTTTGGTTTTCTTGGTGATGGACTCCATGCAAGCGTGCTTTCTATAAATATAGATTCAAATTTTTGTTTGGCCACAAAAAAAAGCCTTCTTTATAGAGAAGGCCTTTCTTGTACATTGCATTAAGACTTCTTGATGATTTGTGATTTATCGTTAAGCCCTTCTATTTGTATGTTGGGATTTCCATAAACGTAAATTTGGCTTTTGCCTTGAGCGTATAATTTCAATTCTTTGCTGGCATATACATAAATATCAGAGGAGTTACTGGCGTTCAGCTCTGCGTAGGTTGATTTCAATTTTTTTGCCTTTACATCAGAAGTACCGGATGTTTGTAATTTCAAAGTGTTCACGTCACCATCCAAATCAATATCCGCTCTGTCGTTGATATTCATGATCACTTTGTCTGCAATGACCTCACCTTTTAAAAAGGCGTTTTGATCTAAGTAGAAGTCAATGTAGTCTCCTTTAAGGTTCAGTTCACCTTTCGTGCTTCGGTATAATTTAAACTGCCCATTAGTGACTTTCACGTCAAGATCATACTTAGATTCGTCATGGGCTTGAAAGTCCAATCCTTCAAAATCCAATCTGTTCTTGGAGACCAATCTGGCATCGTTTTTTAGGGTAATGGATTCTAACTCATCGAAGGTTAAGGCAATTTCCAAGTCTTTGTAAGCAGTGATCTTATGGGTGGTGTATATCTTAAGCACTCCATTTAGGATGTCAAATTGCACCACATCTGTTAAGTTGGCATCAGCTTTTAGATGATACCCATTAGTACCGGACTGCATAATATGAACAGTGAGGTTGTCTCCAATCTCGACAGCATTAAAATCTTCCAGCGAGTTGAAAATATCGGTCACTATTTTGTTTCCTTTGATTTTAGGCTTCTTCTGGGCGCAGGCAGATAGCGATACGGTTAAGCTCATCAAAAGAATTACTACTTTTTTCATTGTTCTGAATAATTTGTTTGTTCTTCCTTTTGGACACATCTATATGCAAAAGGTCACATTTCAGATTTCAAAAAAGGGAAATAAATTTTCAAAAGTAGTCTCTTATGAAAATCTACTTCCCCTGTCAGGAACTGCTGGTGAAGCGTTTGCTATCCTACTTTCCTTCGGTTTGCAGTTATGTAGCTATTGCCTTTTGCAAACTTTTTGATATTGGGCATCTTTATTTTTCCCTCAAAGTGAGCTCCCTCTTCCATCGCAAAGGTATCCGTGGTTATTTCGGCATTGGTATGGCTGCCGAGGGTTAGATGTGTTTCATCTTTTGTGCTGATTATTCCCTCCACAACACCCTTGTTTTCCAAGTAAGACGACCGAATTGATCCTTTTACGATTCCGGATGAGGTAACGACCACTTTTTTCTTAGCGCTAAGTGTTCCTTCCAAAATACCATCCACACGTACACAGTCGGTATTGGCAACGATTTCCCCTTTGAAAAAGGTGTTCTTACCGATCACCGTAATTGACCGATTTTCTGGTGCAGTGGATTTATTGAACATGCTTATTCCTCAATTTCGATTTGGTTACCTACCACATCTTTAATGGGCAACACCAATTTACCCTTGGTGGTTTTTAATGTCATGGTGATATTGTCGATAGACTCGATGGTTCCAGCCACATCTTTAAAATGAATTTTTTGACCGACCTCAAGATTCTTTCTAGTGTAGAATGACTTCATCAGATCGCCCACCACTTCTTTTGAACCCAGGCCAAAGGCCAGAGCCACGGAAGCTAGGAATGCTCCCAATATAATAGTCAGGTTGTTAGTGATGATCTCTGTATTGATTCCTGCCTGATTGAGCGCAGTAACAGTGATCAACATCGCGATGATATAGAATACCACACTGCTGATAATCTTGGCGCCACTGAGGTCGAAGGATTCGAAAAGTCCCTTGATAGCCTTGCGTACAAAGTTGGCCACGTAGAGACCGATCATGAACAAGGCGATTCCGCTAAACAATTTAGGTAAGTAGCGCATCAGATTACCTATTTCGTTAGAGACCACCTCCCA
>CAWUKP010000023.1:0-16440 GCA_963922975.1 uncultured Spongiivirga sp.
TCTCTGGATACTGTAGCAACACTCCGAAGTACTCCTCAGAGAAGTCAAAATCTTCCGTTTTGCCTATTACCAACTCTATGCCGATAGGTACAGCACGTGTTTTCAAGACGGAAAGTGTTTGTGGAAGTACGCTTTCGGCCACAAAAAACTTGACTACGTCGTTCTTCTTTTGTGCTCTTGAGCGCACGGCAAATAGCAAACTCATGGCTTCTGCAGCTGCTGTAGCTTCATCCAGCAATGAAGCATTGGCTAATTCCATGCCTGTGAGGTCGGTGACCATGGTTTGGAAATTGAGCAGTGCTTCGAGTCGTCCTTGTGCGATTTCTGCTTGATAGGGCGTGTAAGCCGTATACCAACCTGGATTTTCCAATATGTTTCGTTGAATTACCGCAGGTGTGATCGATTCGTGGTATCCCAAACCGATGAAGGAGCGAAACACCTTGTTCTGTGAACCCAGATCATGAATGTGTTTCAAGAATTCATATTCGCTCATACTTGGTGGTAGTGCTAGCTCTTCATCCAATCGAATATCGTTTGGAATCGTCTCATAGGTCAATTGTTCCAACGAATCCACCCCAACAGTTGAGAGCATCTGTGGTAAGTCTTTGGCAGTGATACCAATGTGTCTTAAGGCAAAAGAATCTGTCTTCATCTAGAAACTACTAATCGGGTTCAAAAACATGCAAAATTACGGATAATAATGTGTAATTATAACGTTTTCGAAACCTCTAAAAGCTAAAGTTTTTAACGGATTCTCGAGGTTATGAACAGTTTGCTACTTTTGTTTAATGAAGTGGTTACGGCAGCTTTTCGATTTTTACATAGATGGCAGCATTCACGTGGCATTTGCTGTAGCTGCGCTTACAATGGTTACCCAGCGCCAATTAAACATTTACCACGATCCGTTTATCATTTTCTTTGTTTTTTTTAGCACGATTGTTACCTATAATTTCATCAAATACGGCAGTGAGGCAAAATATTACTTCATTGTACAGTCTACCTATCACCGTTTGATCCAATTTTTTAGCTTGATCTGCTTCGGATTTTTGGTCCTGACCATTTTTAAACTGCGCACGCACACCCTTGTGCTTTCTGGTGGCTTTTTACTGGTATCCACGCTGTATGTACTGCCGTTTATTTCACGTCGGAAAAGCTTGAGAAGTTTGTTTGGGGTGAAGGCTTATGTGGTGGCTTTTTGCTGGGCTGGAGTTAGCGTTTTCTTGCCTGTTGTCAATGCAGAGATTCCCGTGCATTATGATGTATGGATTACATCCGTTCAGCGTTTTCTTTTTGTCTTGGCCATTATTTTGCCCTTTGAAATACGAGATCTCAATTTTGATGATGCCCACTTAGGAACTATCCCTCAGCGTATGGGCATTCGGAATACGAAGATTTTGGGAAGCCTGTTGATGCTGGTCTTTGTTGGGCTTTGTTTTGCGAAGGATGAGTTGACCAACAATGAGCTGGTGCAACATTCGCTCTTGGCTATTTTGACAATTCTGATGATTTGGATGACCCAACGAAAGCAGAGCTCGTACTACTGCAGTTTTTTTGTGGAAGGATTATCGATCGTTTGGTTCGGGTTGGTGGTCCTTATTTAGACAATTCTTCTTGTAGTTTTCGCTTCATGTCTTCCTTGCGGCCCTCCTCGATACTATCTAGGTGCGCTTTTTCAACCATTTCAGTCAGCTTTCTGTTGTTTCTGCTGTAAGCTCTGGTGATTTTACACCATGAGAGACGAATATTGAGCTTTACTTTTTCCCAAAAGGTGGCCTCGCCATATTGCGATTTATCACAAATCTGCTTGGCTTCATCACAGCTTACAAAAAGCATACTTTTCTTCTCGTTCATTACTAATACCAATTTTCTTGCATACATTCCATCAGCGATGTTCTCGCGCGATGGATGATGACCCATAGGTTAGACGGTGTAATATCAAACTCTTTACAAATGGTTTCTGTCTCGTAGCCTAAAATCGTTTTCATCCTGAAGATTTTGGCTTGTTTTTCGGGTAATTTTCCAATACAATCTTCAATGGCGAGCCCCAGTTCTTCATTCTGCATAGTGTCCTCGGCATTTCGGTCGAAATTGTCCGCCACTCGCTCTTCCAGCCAATCACCTTCGGATTCCGCATCGTCGTTATAGGTAATTCTAACTTCTGCCTGGCCTTTCTTGGAATTGATCTTTCGGTAGTAGTCGATAATCTTCCGCTTTAATATAGAGATCAGCCATGTACGTTCTGAGGCTTCCCCTTTGAAATTTTCCATCGACTTCAAACCTGCCAAGAAGGTCTCTTGAACCAAATCCTGAGCGGTTTCCCGATCTTTCACCCTGACAATGGTATAATTGAATAAATAATCGGCATAACGATCGATCCATTGGTTAGGGTTCAGATGTGGGTTGGCCATAATGCGTTCACTGTATTGAGTGTCAAAGTTAGCGAAAACTCGGAGATATGGAAGTACGCTAGCTCATTCCCGCAAAAGGTCGTGTAAAGCCTCTGGAAGCGTTGGAAATTGAAATTCAAAAGAATGCTCTTGTAATCTGCGGGGTATGACATAGCGGCCGTAAAGGGCGAGTTCTGGGTCTGTACGAAAAATGAGCGCGGCTCCTAGTCGGGTTAAGATGGCGGGTGAGGGGAGACCGATGGGTATTCTCAAGGTTTTCCGAAGTGTTCTCATAAATACACTATTGGAAACAGGCTTGGGTGCTGTAAGATTATAAATTCCACTGACGGATTCATCTTCGATGGCTGTTTGTATAAACCGGTTGAAATCATTTTGGTGAATCCAACTCATGCCTTGCTTTCCATGGCCTACCGTACCGCCCAGCCCAAATTTGGCAATTCGTTTTAAGGTAGCCAATGCTCCACCATTTCGCCCAATTACGAAACTGGTACGGAGGATGACACCTCGAACATGCTTAGGTTTCCATTGATGGAAGGTGGCTTCCCATTCCTTACCCACAAACGGTGCTAAACCATAGCCAGTTGGGGCTTCTTCGTCGCAAAGTAGCTGAGGTGGATCACCATAAATATGGGCGGTAGACATTTGAATCCAGATTTTAGGTGGATTTTGAACGGTAGACATGGCCCGACCAATGGTTCGGGTGGCATTCACTCGGGATCGTAAGATGAGGTCGCAGTTTTCAGGAGTTTTGATACAATCTACACTTTTTCCCGCCAGATTCACAACAGCATAGGCGTTCTCAAGTTCTGATTGCCAAGCACCTAATTCGTGGCCATTCCATGAAATAAAAGGATGCCTGGTTGTCGTGGGAGAATGACGAGCCACTAAGATGGTCGTGTACCCCAGTTCTTGTAAATGATTTGCTAGATGTAATCCAAGAAAACCTGTTCCGCCAAAGATGAGTACTTTCTTCATAGGGCAACTATTTGATATTCTTTGTAGGCTTTGAAATTGATGTACAGGAATAGGCTGGCTAGCCCCATAGGGATTACTGCGAAAAAGAGGATGTTTATAGCATCATTTGAACTGTTGTAAAAACCGCTAAATAAAAGGGAAAGATAGACGGTAGTCACAACCCAGTAGGTCAGCAGTAATTGTTTCGTTCGGCTCGACAGACTAGATAGATGAAAAGCCAGATACAGTGCTGCTAGAACTTGAAAGGCGCCTAAAACAACTTGAGCGATTAGACCGAAGTAAATGGTCAGATATAATAACAAGGTACCGATAAACAAGGCGCGATTGATTTGAAATAGTGTTTTCATAATAGGTTGTTTTAAAGTTTCAGAAAAATATGAAACTATCGTTAAAAAAAATACTAGGTCACCAGTTTCAGCAAGGTTTTCGTAACCCAATTATCTTTTTGTTCGGTGATTTTCTCCAGCATATTATCCGCTCTTGATACAAATTCGTACAGCTCAGCCGTCTTCGCTTTGAAGGCGTTCGCATCGGCGGTATCTTCAAAATCTTGTTGCGACACCTCTCTCAGCACGCTGAGGGCAGGTTTGATCTCTCTTTTGCTGCGTTCTCTCGCAATTTTTCGCGCCAATTCATTGATATCTTTTTCTGCTGCAAAAAACTCGCGACGTTCTCCTGGTTTGTATTCCTTGTGAATAATACCCCAATCGATCAAACCTCGAAGATTCATGCTAGCATTCCCTCTCGAAATGTGCAATTCATCCATGATGTCTTCCATCGAAAGACTGTCGTCTGAAATCATCAGAAGCGCATGAATTTGGGCCATGGTCTTGTTAATACCCCATGAAGAACCTAGTGCTCCCCAGGTTTGAATAAATCTATTTTTTGCTTTTTCGAATTCCATAGTTTAAAAATAGCAAATGTTTTGAAAGTTTCAAAATAAAATGAAATATAATTTTCGTCTGAAGAAGAACAAACGATTCATCCCTTTTCTACTTCAGTAAACCCGCTCTTTCAAGCAATGCCTGCGCATCAGGTTCTTTTCCTCTGAATCGCTTGTATAACTCCATCGGTGGGGCGGTGCCTCCTTTAGAAAGTACATGAAGTTTAAATAAGTTGGCCACTTCTTGGTTAAAGACACCTTTTTCCTTGAAAAATGCATAGGCATCAGCGTCTAAAACTTCAGCCCATTTATAACTGTAATAGCCAGCCGAATAGCCGCCCTGGAATATATGTGAGAAGGCAGTACTCATGCAAGTATCTGAATTTGTCGGATATAAAGAGATGTCTTCAAACACTAAGTGTTCATGGGCTTTAACGTCTTCAATAGTTGAAGGATCCGCACCGTGCCAGGCCATATCCAACAGACCGAAACTGATTTGTCGCACCGTCTGCATGCCCTGCATAAATGTAGCGGCCTTTTTAATCTTTACTATGAAATCCTCAGGAAGCGGCTCCCCTGTTTCGTAATGGTGCGCAAAAAGCTGCAGAGCCTCTTTTTCATAACACCAATTTTCCATCAACTGACTGGGCAATTCTACAAAATCCCAAAAAACATTGGTACCACTTAAGTTCGGATAGGTGGTATTGGCCAACATGCCGTGCAGTGCGTGACCAAATTCATGAAAAAGGGTGGTCACTTCATTAAAAGTCAATAAGGAAGGTTTACTTTCTGTAGGTCGCGTAAAGTTGCACACAATGGAAACATGGGGTCGTTCATTGGTGCCCTGCTCAATGCGCTGCGATTTGTAGCTGGTCATCCATGCGCCGTTGCGTTTACCCGGTCTGGGGTGAAAATCTGCATAGAATATCGCAATGAAATCTTCGTGTTCATTCCAAACTTGGTAGGTTTTTACTTCTTCGTGATATGTATCAAGGTGGGTAACTTCTTGAAAGCGAAGACCAAACAACCTTCGGGCAATTTCAAATACGCCATCCACCACTTTTTCCAGAGGAAAATAAGGCTTTAATTGTTCATCGTCTAGGTCGAAGCGCTCTTGCTTTAATTTTTCGGTGTAATAAGCACCATCCCAGCTTTGCATTTGTTCGATGCCATCTCTTTTTTTGGCGAAATTCGAAAGCGCTTCAAATTCCCGGCGTGCCGCAGGCATGGCCTTCTCCAATAAGTCTTCTAGAAAATCTGCGACCTTCTCCGGAGACTTTGCCATACGTTCTTCAAGTACGAAGTGCGCATGATTGTCATAGCCTAAAAGTTGTGCCCGTTCGAAGCGCAAGCGAGCAATTTCTAACACATTTGCTTGATTGTCTAGTGGGTCGTTGTGAAAACCTTTGCTGCCAAAGGCCAACCACATTTTTTTACGCAATGCACGACTGTCGGCATAGGTCATAAAAGGAATGTAGCTGGGGTAATTTAGGGTGAAGAGCCAACCTTCTTTGTTTTGATCTTTGGCTAGCGAACGCGCAGCTTCCAAAGCACCTTCCGGCAATCCGCTCAATTCGTTTTTATCTGTGATATGAAGCTGGAATTTATTGGTTTCCGCCAGTACGTTTTCTCCAAAAGTTAAGCTCAGTTTGGATAACTTTTTATCAATTTCACGAAGTCGTAGTTTTTCCTCCGGGGAAAGAAGTGCGCCATTTCGGGTAAAGGCCTTGTATTCCTTTTCAAGAAGCATTTTTTGCTCTGAATTCAAGGAAAGCTGATCACGTTGATCGTATACCGCTTTGATGCGCTGAAAGAGGGCTTCATTCAATCGGATGTCGTTGGCCAATTCAGAAAGTAAAGGCGAAATTTCCTGTGCAATTCCCTGAATTTCATCGTTGGTCTCTGCACTATTCAGATTGAAGAACATACTTGTGATACGATCCAATTGCCTACCCGCAAAGGCAAGGCTTTCCAGGGTATTCTCGAAGTTCGGCGGCGCCATCTGGGTTGCAATCGCCTCTATATCTGCTTTTACTTTAGCAACTTCAATCGGAATCGCAATGGCAAAGTCTTCCGGGGTTATTTCGCTGAAAGGAGCAGTCTCGTAGGGTGTTGAGAAAGACGTGTTAAGAATATTCATAGGTATTGATCTAGCATATTTAAAGCGCTTATTGAAGGATTTTCCCTCAAAAATTTTGTAAATTTAAAAGGAATAAAGTGTTTTTTATCGATAAAACATGCCTTTTGTCGAAGATTTATGGGCAGTTCAGGCCCTTGCATTTTTTTTCTCGTAGCTGTTGTAATTTTGAAATAACAGCATCCCGAATTCTATTGCTATGAAGACATATTTACTTTCTATTTTCCTGTTTGTAGGAGTCCTAGTCTATGCTCAACCCTGTGGAGTAGGCTTCAGTGCCAATGGCGCGGACGATTTCATCACCATTCCTAACACGGATGCGATCAATCTGCAAAACACGCGAAATCGAACCATCGAATTTTGGTTCAAAACCAGCGACATTACCACGCGTCAGGTGATTTACGAAGAAGGTGCACAAGTGAACGCTTTGCTCTTATACATCGAAAATGGTTTTATTCATTCAGGTGGCTTCAGAAGCAACGCCAACAACAATAGCAATAGACGACTTTTTCGTTCTGGAGCTGGAGAAATTGCTGTGGATACCTGGTACCACGTTGCGCTCGTACTTGATGACTCAGGAACGTTTCAATTTCGTTGGTTCCTGAATGGCGTATTGCAAGATCAACAAGCGGGTGTACAGATTAACAACCACAGTGGAAATGTGAGCATCGGCCGTAATGGTGGACAAATGCGTTATCCAAGTACCACCAATTGGGTAGCAAGTTCCGTAGGTGGAAGCACTTCTGAAACCTATGATGACGCCTTTACAGCTGGAGAAGCTACGAGCTATAATTTTACCGGAGAATTGGCGCTTTTCCGAATTTGGAATACACCGAGAAGTCAAACCGAAATTGATACCAACAAAGAAGTTTTCCTTTCATCAGGGACAAATTTGGTAGCCTATATGGAGAATGGAGTCATGCAATACGAATCCAATGGTTCAGCTACTATTGATGCTACAGCTTCAGGAAATGGCAATGCTACGGCCTATACATGGACGGGTGCTACGAACAGTAGCTGGGCAACAAGCTCCAACTGGACCAGCGGTAACGTTCCAGACCCTACAAAACTGCAAAGTGTAACCATTCAAGCCAGTGCGAATACTCCTCAAATCAATACAGAGCGAAAGATTGGGCAATTGACGATTGAAAGCGGAGCGACTGTAGAAATTCTGGCTGGCGGCACGCTCAACGTGTTCTATGGAATGACCAACAACGGTACAGTAGAAGTGCGAAATAATGGCTCTTTTTTATACAATGCTTGCGACGACATTTCGGCCATTGCAGGTAGTGGTGAATTCATCGTAGACCGCGATTCGCCGAATTATCCCATTGAAGATCTTTTCTCCATCTGGTCTTCCCCCGTAGTAGAAGCCGATGCCAATGTAGGTGATATTTTTGGCAATATTCAGTTCATTGCCTACCGATTTGACGCCAGTTTGAATCCTGGTCAATATGTGCAAGTGGGCGGTACCTACCAAATGCCTACAGGCCAAGGATTGTTTGTTCGCCCAGATAGTTCTACTGGGGTAGAAACACGTACCTTCCAAGGGCAGGCAAACAATGGAGATATTGACGTTTCAATCTTTTATAACAGTGCTGCAGATAATTTCAATTTGATCGGCAATCCTTATCAATCTGCTATTGATTGGTTCAAGGTGTATGACGACAATAGTGATGTGCTGGAAGGAACTATTTTCTATTGGGATCAGAGTTTTGTAGGCACCGAGAATTCCGAATCGGACTTTATTCAATTCAATCAAACAGGGTCGAATCCGCCAGGTGCCAACGAGTTCATTAGTACTGCTCAAGGTGTGTTTGTCAAATCTTTGCAAGCTGGAACGATACGTTTTAAGAATACACATCGCGTTCCTGCAAACAATACGCAGTTTTTCAGAGGCGGGCAACAAAACCGAAGTAATACAGAGGACCGCTCTTGGTTTCAAATTGAAGGCAATGGCCGTCGCACGACCATTCTTATTGGGTTTCTGGATGGCGCCACAGATTGTTTTGATTCAGAGTTTGACGGAGCCTTTGGCAGTGAAGGTGCCAACCTAGAGTTCTACTCGTTTATTGATACTGGAAAATATAGCATTCAAGGGCGTAATCCGGATTTGACCACAGAGCATATTGTACCGCTAGGCTATCAAGCTTTGATCAACGGTACCTACACCATATCGATTGATCAAGAATATTTGGATCCCGATACTACTATTATTTTGGAAGATATGGTAGCCAATAGCTTCACAGACTTAAAAGCGGGGAATTACACTTTTGATGTCACCAATGCTGATGAAGTGAATGATCGATTTCAACTTCGTTTCTTAAAAAGTACGCTGGCGGTGGGTGATCAACTTATTCAAAATAAGGCGCAACTTGACGTGGTTGTCAATGGCGATGAACTGCTATTGTATACTGATAATACCTCTCTTATCGAAGATATTTCTATCTACGACATGGCTGGCAAGCAAGTGCTGTCTATTTCAGAAGGAAACCAACCAATTCACATTGGTAATTTGGCTAGAGGCGTCTACATCGTGAAAGTCGGACTAGACAGTGGAGGTTCGCTTGCTCGGAAGTTTATCCGCTAGTGATCCATCTAGCATCTAGGTGGGAATAAGATTCCTTTGTATCTTTAAATGTGGTGAAAAGAAGTTTGGAACCTCTTGAAGGTATTTTCCTTCAAATGCCATTAATCGATGAAATGCACACATTTAACGAAATGAACGTACACTTCGTCGGATTTCCGAGTCAGCCTAATATATTTGTGGAACTAAAGTGTAACTGCTTTTTAGGTTTGGGGCAAATAATTACCGATTAGGTAATACCTTCTTTGCAGTTATCAATGAGGCCGCACATCGTGCGGCCTCTCTTCTTTTTGTACTGTATTAAATGCACTTATTTCGAAAGGGATTCTGACCCTTTGATCACTTTTTTCTTTAATGATTCTTTGTATTGGATGATGGCTTCCTGAATCGACGGATTCGTAGCGCCAAGAATTTGTGCTGCGAGAATACCCGCATTTTTGGCACCGTTCAAAGCTACTGTCGCTACAGGAACGCCCCCTGGCATTTGAAGAATACTGAGCACGGAATCCCAGCCATCAATAGAGTTGCTACTTTTTACGGGTACCCCAATTACTGGTAGTGGAGAAAGGGAGGCCACCATTCCTGGAAGATGTGCCGCACCTCCTGCGCCTGCAATGATTACGGAAATACCTCTTTCATGGGCATTTTTGCCAAAATCAAACATTTTATCAGGTGTTCTATGGGCGGAAATGATATCTACTGATACTTCGATTTCTAATTCTTTCAGCACATCAATGGCCTCCTGCATAACAGGCAGATCACTGGTGCTTCCCATAATTACGGCTACTTTGCTCATAGGTATATACTTAGGCTATTACATGAATGTTTTCTTTTACTTTGGCTGCAATGCGACGCGCCTCTGACAAATCTGAGTGGGTGATGGTTACATGACCCATTTTACGAAAGGGACGTGTTTCCTTCTTGCCGTAAATATGCGGTGTAACACCGGGTTCTTGCAGTATAGTTTCTATACCGTCGTAGACCACATCTCCTTCATAACCTTCTGCTCCAACAAGATTAACCATGACCGCACCCACCTTGCTGGCCGTATGGCCAAGCGGTAAATTCAAAATGGATCGCAAGTGCTGTTCAAATTGCGAAGTATAAGCCCCTTCAATGCTGTAATGACCACTATTGTGGGGTCTGGGCGCCACTTCATTAACCAAAATTTCTCCTTCTTTGGTTTGAAACATTTCCACTGCTAAAAGCCCTACATGTTCCAAAGCTTCGGATACTTTGAGTGCAACTTTCTGAGCCTTTTTCTTCATATCCTCCGAAATTCGGGCAGGACAGATCACATACTCTACCTGATTGGCCTCAGGATGAAATTCCATTTCGACCACCGGATAAGTTGCCATGTTTCCATCAGCATTGCGTGCCACAATTACTGCGAGTTCATTTTCAAAAGGAATCAATTCCTCTGTAATACATTCTACATTGGGTAGCGCTTTGAGATCTTCAAGAGATCTTACGATTTTGACGCCCTGTCCGTCATACCCAAACCGAGCACTCTTCCACACAAATGGCAATTCCAAACTTTCATGTTGGAGGGCTGTTTCAATTTCATGTGTATAAGCAAAACGACTGAAACTCGCAGTTGGGATATCGTGGTCAACATAAAATAATTTCTGGGTTGCCTTGTTTTGAATAGTTCTTAAGGTATCTGATGTAGGATACACCACTTTTCCTGCTTTCTCCAAAGCTTCCAAAGCATCAACATTGACATTTTCAATTTCGATGGTCAAAATATCAACATCCTTTGCGAATGCTATCACTGTTTCAAAGTCCATTAAGTCACCTTGAACGAAGGTATTACAGGCTATTTTGCATGGCGCCTCGGCACTAGGATCTAAGACTTTGGTTTTGATATCAAACTTTCGCGTTTCGCTCAGTAGCATCTTACCGAGCTGACCGCCACCTAGGATACCCAAGGTAAAATTGGATGAAAAGTAGTTCGTCATGCTTCAAGAAGTTGCACAAAAATACACTTAAATCTCCAACCGCGAAGTGGGCCTTCTCGCGAATAAGCAAAAATGGTATCTTTGCATCCTTATCATGAAAAAATCAGTGATCAAACTCCACGACAAGCATTTTGAACCCTTTATCAGTGAGGCTGAAATTCAGCGAGCTGTTCAAAAGGTTGCTCAAGAAATAGTCAACGATTTTCAGGACGAAATTCCTGTCTTTGTGGTGGTGCTCAATGGTGCATTCGTTTTTGCTGCCGATTTGCTAAAGCAGTATCCTGGAAATTGTGAGGTGAGTTTTGTGAAGTTGAGTTCGTATTACGGGCTGTCGTCTACGGGCATTGTGAAAACCTTGCTTGATGTATCTGATTCTGTAGAAGGGAAAAGTGTGGTCGTTATTGAGGATATTGTTGACACAGGAAACACCTTGGAGGAGCTTATTTCGATGTTCTCCAAAATGAATATCAAGCAATTTAAGATTGCAGCCATGTTCTACAAGTCTGAAGCCTATGATGGCGAATATAATATCGACTATGTTGGGATGGAAATTCCGGATAAGTTTATTGTCGGATACGGACTGGATTATAATGAACTGGGAAGAAATCTTCCTGAAATCTACAAACTTAAAGAAGGCTCTATGCTGAACCTCGTTTTATTTGGACCTCCTGGTGCTGGAAAAGGTACCCAAGCGGAATTCTTAAAGGAGAAATACCAACTTGTTCACATTTCCACAGGAGTGGTTTTCAGAGAAAATATAAAGAACGCTACCGCTTTAGGGCAACTCGCTAAAAGTTATATTGATGCTGGCGATTTGGTGCCTGATGAAGTCACGATCAATATGCTGAAGGAAGAGGTATTGAACAATCCTGATGCCAACGGATTTATTTTTGATGGATTTCCAAGAACAACGGCTCAAGCAGAAGCCTTAGACGAATTGCTTTCCCAATTTGGTGAATCTGTGAGTGCCTGTATCGCTTTGGAAGCAGATAACGATGTCTTGGTGCAACGACTGCTCGAACGCGGTAAAACTAGTGGTCGTACGGATGACCAAGATGAGGACAAGATCAGAAACCGCTTTGTCGAATACGATCAAAAGACAGCGGTGCTGAAGAGTTTCTATCAGGAACAAGGAAAATTTCAGGCGATTGACGGAGTAGGAGCGATTCCAGAGATCACGGAACGCCTTCGAACCGTAATCGATAAGCTCTAAAAGCGCATCATCTTTTTCATTTGTTTATATGTGTAGGCCATGACTGAGGGTAATTTTGTAGACTATGTAAAACTTCAGGTAACCTCAGGGAATGGTGGTGCAGGATCTGCGCATTTACGTCGTGAGAAATACGTTGCCAAAGGTGGTCCAGATGGCGGTGATGGCGGTCGTGGAGGCCATGTGATCTTCAAAGGCGATAAGAATCTTTGGACACTATTCGAATACAAATTCAAGAGACATTTTAAAGCCACTCATGGCGGTCCTGGAGGAAAACAACGCAGTACAGGTGCAGATGGCGAAGACGTCTACATGAAAGTACCGCTCGGAACGGTAGTTCGTGACAAGCACACCAACGAAGTGCTATTCGAGATCACAGAAGATGGCGAAGAACGAATCATCGCCGAAGGTGGCAAAGGGGGGCGTGGTAACTGGCACTTCAAATCACCTACGAACCAAACGCCGCGCTACGCACAGCCTGGAATTCCTGGAGAAGAGCGCGAAATCATTCTAGAATTGAAAGTACTGGCCGATGTAGGTCTTGTGGGTTTTCCCAATGCAGGAAAATCGACACTGCTTTCCGTCATTACAGCTGCCAAACCGAAGATTGCTGACTATGCCTTTACCACCCTAAAGCCCAATTTGGGGATCGTAAAGTATCGCGACTATCAAACCTTTGTGATGGCCGATATTCCTGGAATTATTGAGGGTGCAGCCGAAGGTAAAGGCTTGGGACATTACTTTTTGCGCCATATCGAACGAAATTCGATACTGCTTTTTCTGGTGCCCGCTGATAGTCCTGACGTGGCCAAAGAATACGAGGTCTTGTTGAATGAGTTGCGAAAGTACAATCCTGAAATGCTAGACAAAGAGCGTTTGGTGGCGATTTCCAAAGGAGATATGCTAGACGCGGAATTGAAAGAGGAATTACGACAAGAATTAGACGCAACACTCGATGCGCCGTATCTGTTTATTTCTTCCGTAGCGCAACAAGGACTTCAAGAGTTGAAAGATCGACTGTGGGCGATGTTGAATGACTAGTATCTGGTCTTAATGATAACGGTACGATTGTTTATGGCTTCTTGGCATTCTTGGCTTACCATAATAGTTTTCTGAACCTCAGTTACGCTCTGCAAGCGTAGAATACTTCTTTCTACACCTGTTTCTACACTTTTGTAAAACACTTCCTGAACTGTACCTAATGGCTTTTCACTTGAAGAAGTCCAACTGTAATAGTGTGGATAGTAGTGGAGAAGAGGTAGGTTAATGGAATTGCCTTGACTCATCTTGTAATGAGCTCTTACTAGTTTTTTACGTTTTTCTCTTTTGGGATCTCTTGATTTCAGCACAAATCTTTGATAGGTTTTTCCTTCTTCGATTGTGTCAGTTATGGAAACATAGTAGTAATTCTTCTTGATCCTAGGGGCGAATTGAGTGAAGCTAGCCACTTTCGTGCACGTTTCTTGATGATAAGTAGAAAGATCAAATTCTTCCTTTGACAAGTACGTGTAGCCTTCAAAAGCACGTTTGTAATCGATGAGTTGAATGTGAAACTTGCTAGAATCGGACCTTTGAATTCGTGCGAAATACGAGTTATCCTTGCTGTTCACCAAATAGAGTTGCTTTTTCCAATTACCATCTCCCTGAGAATCCAAACTATACTCCAACAACTGATCAAATTTATAAGTGGTTTGAGCAAAACTGCACAAGCTGAGGATGCATAAGAAGAGCTTAAGTAAATACTTCATCGGAAAGATTTATACAGCAGAAATATATAAAAATTCGTACAAATGGTGCTGGATACCGCTTGATTCAAATGTTAAATACCCCAGAATATGTAACAAATGGACGTAACCGCTTACTTATGGTACACCAAAACATTCGTTGAACCTTTTGTATACTCTCATGAACCATTTCAAAAACTACATTTCCGCAGCGATTATCATCGCCGTTGGATTCTTTTTTATTGGAGCGCAGGCTCAAGACGTACAAGGCTCTTGGAAAGGAAATCTTTCCATCCAGGGCACTGATCTTCCACTGATTTTTCACATCAATGAGGAAGAGGGAAATTTAACTGCAAAGATGGACAGTCCGGCGCAAGGCGCTACGGGTATTCCTATGGACGAGGTATCATTTGCTGACAATCAATTGACCATCGTTTTCAAACAGGCCGGTATTAAATACAGCGCAGCTGTTGCGGGGGATGAGCTTAACGGAACTTTCGAGCAAGGCGGCCAATCATTTCCGCTGAAAATGGCGCGCTTCGAAAGCAAACTCCCAGGAAATACTTCGTTGCCCAGTTCTGATGAAGCATTGACTGCCTTGGCCAATACCGACAAATCAACCTACAAGTACTCGGTGGAAGATTACTTCGCCAGGCCCAAAGCCAGATCTTTTCAATTCTCGCCCAACGGAACATATATGTCGTATCGCGAGAAAGATGAAAACGGCAAAAACCATGTGTATGTCAAGAATCTTCAGACTGATGAAGTAACACGTGCCATCGAAGAGAAAGAAGAACTGATTCGCGGCTATGGTTGGGCCAACGACAATCGATTAGCGTTTACCATGGATAAAGGTGGTGATGAAAACTACCATTTGTACGCTGTTGATCTTGATGGAAGCAATCTAAAAGATCTTACCCCTTTTGAAGGTGTCCGTGCTGAATTTGCTGAGTTGCTCAAAGAAGATAAAGATCATGTGATCATCACAATGAATAAGAACAACAAGCAAGTGTTCGAACCTTACAAGCTCAATGTAGTTACTGGTGAATTGACTCAACTTTACGAAAATACCGATGCCGCCAATCCAATTGCTGGCTACTTATTTGACAAGGATGGAGAGCTGCGCGGCTTTGGAAAGCTCAGAGATGGTGTAAACGTAGATTTCTACTATGCAAAAGAAAAGGGGAAGTATGAAGTCATGAAAGAATTGAATTGGAAAGATACCTTCAGTGTATTGTCATTCAACTATGCTGCTGACAACCCACACGAAGCCTATGTGGTTTCTAATTTGAATAGCGACAAGGCTGAAATTTGGTTGTACGATCTCATGAAAGACGAACCCATTAAAAAAGTGTTTAGTAATGATAACTATGACGTTTCTGGGATGTCGCTTTCCAGAAATCGAGGCTACGAATTAGATTATGTTTCTTTTGAGGGTGAAAAGCAAGAAATCATACCTGTAAGTTCATACTATACCAAACTTCACAAGCGCATCACCAATGAATTTCCTGCGTATCAATATTCAATCGCAGATGTGACGGACGATGAAAGCAAGTACCTGATCTTCTTGCAAAGCGACCGTTTGTACGGTGTGTATCATTTGTACGATGCCCAGAAAGACGAGTTCAAATTGTTGTACAATTTGATGCCGCAACTTAAGGAAAATGACATGGCCGAAATGCGCCCTATTACCTTCAAAAGTAGAGATGGGAAAACGATTCATGGCTATATTACCTTACCGAAGGCGGCACTGCAAGGAGAAAAAGTGCCCGTTGTCGTGAATCCGCACGGTGGTCCACAAGGTATACGAGATTCTCGGGGCTTTAACCCAGAAGCGCAACTTTTCGCGAGTCGCGGCTACGCCACCTTGCAAGTCAACTTTAGAATTTCTGGTGGCTACGGAAGAGAATTCTTGGAGTCTGGTTTCAAACAAATAGGTCGCGCGTGTATGGACGATGTAGAAGACGGACTACAATATGTAATTGACCAAGGCTGGGTAGATAAAGACAAAGCCGCAATTTATGGAGGAAGTCATGGTGGCTATGCCGTGCTTCGTGGGTTGACCAAAACGCCAGATCTTTATGCTTGTGGAGTAGATTATGTGGGTGTTTCCAACCTATTCACCTTCATGAAAACCATTCCACCGTACTGGAAGCCGTATCTGACTATCATCAAAGAAATCTGGTATGACGAGGCCAATCCTCAAGAAAAGGCCATTATGGAAGAAGTATCGCCAGTATATCAGATCGACAAGATCAACAAACCACTGTTTGTGGTACAAGGCGCCAATGACCCTCGTGTGAACATCGACGAGTCTGATCAGATTGTTAGTGCGCTTCGCGCGAAAGGCTTTGATGTGCCTTATATGGTGAAATACGACGAAGGCCACGGCTTCGGGAAAGAAGAAAACCGAATTGCTCTTTACGAATCTATGATGGGCTTCTACGCCAAACATTTAGGAACCGTAGAAGAAGCCACTCCTGTGAAGGATTAACACCAACCATTTTCTATATAAAAAGCACTGCGATCAATTTTTCGCGGTGCTTTTGCTTTGA
>CAWUKP010000024.1:0-16019 GCA_963922975.1 uncultured Spongiivirga sp.
GATGATACGAACGAAGCATTTGATGAGGATGGTGATGGTATTCCTGAAGATGAACTGACAGGCTTGGATACTGATGGTGACGGACTTGACGATGGTTTTGAGGGTGATGATCCAGATGACGGCTATGATCCGAATGATGAACTCGATAACGGAAGTGATGACACCCAAAATACTGACGGTGAAGATGAACCTGATTATCGAGATACAGATGATGATAATGATAACGTAGACACCGCGGATGAAGATGTAGATGGCGATGGAGATCCTAGCAATGACGATACGGATGGCGATGGCACACCGAACTACTTGGATACAGACGACGACAATGACGGCGTTGACACTGCCGAAGAGGATTATACAGATCTGGATGGCGATGGTCAGCCAGATAATCCTGAAGGTGATGGCGATCCGACCAACGATGACACCGATGGCGATGGTACTCCAGATTACTTGGACGTAGATGATGATGGCGACGGCATCTTAACTTCGGATGAAAATCCAGATCCAGACGGCGACGGTATTGGCTTTGGAGATGATAGTTTTGATGGTGACGGCGATGGAATTCCAGATTATCTAGAGCCCAACAACGCAGATCCTGAAGCGGAAGATGACTTGGAGGTATACAACCTTGTCACCCCGAATGACGATGGTGACAACGATACCTTCGTGATCCGTAACATCGAGAATTTCCCGAATAATGTGATGCGAATTTACAATCGCTGGGGAATCTTGGTATACGAAGCTTCTGGATATGGAAGTAATGGTAGATTCTTCCGAGGGCTTTCTGAAGGACGAGTCACGATTCAGCAAAATGAACAACTCCCTGTGGGAACGTATTATTACGTGTTGGATTACACTATTGATTCCACTGGGGAAACCAAAACGAGAGCCGGTTATCTGTACATTAATCGATAAATAATTTCATGGCGCACTTCATGAAGTGCGCCTTTAACACATCATAGATGATGAGAAAGAATTTCTTTTTATTAATCCTTCTTCTTAGCTTAAGCGGAACAGAACTCTTTGGTCAACAAGATGCGCAGTATACGCAGTATATGTACAATACCATGAGTTTTAATCCAGCCTATGCAGGTTCAAGAGGATACTTCAGCAGTATCCTACTGCATCGTTCTCAATGGGTAGGCCTTGATGGAGCACCAAGAACACAAACCTTGGCGCTACATTCACCAGTAGGTAGAAGTGAGAAAGTAGGGCTCGGATTATCGATCATTAGAGACGATATTGGACCAACCGTCGAGACCTACGCCAACGTTAACTTTTCATACACCATCAATACGGGATATTTTTCCAAACTAGCCTTTGGGCTAAGTGCTGGTGTCGACGTATTAGATGTTGATTTTACACTTTTGAATATTTATACGGGTTCTGACCCCTTTGGAGCGCAGAATATCGACAACCGCCTTCAACCGCAAGTGGGTGTTGGGGCGTACTGGTACTCCGACAAATTTTATGTGGGATTGAGTGTTCCCAACCTTTTAGAAACTGAGCATTTTGAGGAAAGTCCTAATACCACCAACAATTCTGAATCGTTCCTAGCTCAGGAACGCCTTCACTATCACATCATTGGAGGGTATGTGTTTGACTTGAGTCCTTCCATAAAGTTCAAACCAGCTGCCTTGGCAAAAGTGGTATCTGGTTCCCCTTTACAAGTAGATCTTTCAGCCAATTTTTTGATCAATGAACGCGCCACACTCGGAGCGGCGTATCGATGGGATGCCGCCGTTAGCTTGTTAGCAGGATTTCAAGTGAATGACCAATGGATGATTGGATTGGCATACGACCGCGAAACCACAGAATTAGGTCGTCGGGAATTCAACGATGGCTCTTTTGAAGTGTTCTTACGATTCGAATTGTTTCGCAACGTAGATAGATTGATTACCCCTCGATTCTTCTAAAACCAGCAACCATGAAACTAAACCGCATATTTCTTTTTACTACCTTCTTTTCCTGTGGGCTCCTATTCGCCCAAGATCAAAAACTGCGGAAAGCAGAAGCCTCTTTTCAAGATTTGGCCTATGCGGATGCTATAGATCAATACGAAGATTTGCTGGATGAGGGATACCAATCAAAGGAGATCTTTCAAAATTTGGCAGATGCTTATTATAAAGTGGCCAATTTCGACGAAGCAGCGAAATGGTATGAAAAATTATTTGCGCTTAACGAAGAAGTGCAGCCTGAGACATACTTCCGCTATGCGCAGGTGTTGAAATCTCAGGAGAAGTACACGGCTTCCGATCAATATATGAAGCAATTCTATCAGTTGCAAAAAGACAGTCGTGGGCAACTTTTTTCAGAAAACGAAAACTATCTTGAAGGTATCGCCGCCAATTCAGGAAGATACACGGTCAATAGTATTGCTGGGAACTCAGAAAACTCCGATTTCGGACCCTCCTTCTACAACAATACATTGGTCTTCACATCAGCTCGCGGAAAACGAGTGTCGAAGCGTAATCGTCATAATTGGGACAACAAGCCCTTTTTAGAACTATACCGAGCTACCATTTCCGATTACGATTCCTTATCCGAGATCAAACGATTCCGAAATAGCCTAAGTTCTAAGTTTCATGAGTCTACTACGGCCTTCACAAAAGATGGCCAAACCATCTATTTCACCCGCAATAATTTCACGGATGGAAAACTAGGGAAGGACAGCGATGATGTGATACGTCTAAAGTTGTACAAAGCCACCAAGATAGACGAAAAATGGAGCGAGGTCGAAGAGCTTCCATTCAATAGCGATGAATTTTCAGTAGCACACCCAGCCTTAAATGCTGAAGAAGATAAACTTTATTTTGCTTCCGATATGCCAGGCACAAAAGGGCAATCAGACATTTTTGTAGTAGACATTTACGAAGATGGGACTTACGGTCAACCCCAAAACCTTGCAGGTGGTGTGAATACAGAAGGTCGTGAAACCTTTCCATTTGTAAGCGCAGATGGTATCCTCTATTTCGCTTCCGACGGGCATCCCGGACTTGGAGGATTGGATATTTTCGCAACCGCTCTTGAGGATACCAACTATGTATTGAATGTTGGAAAGCCTGTTAACAGTCCGAAGGATGATTTTAGTTATATCGTAAACGCTGAAACCAGACGTGGCTATTTTGCTTCCAACAGAGATGGCGGAATGGGTGATGATGACATTTATGCGTTTAAAGAGGAAAAACCGCTTTCTTTCGGTTGTGATGGCGAAGTGCGCGTACTGGTGAAAGACAGCGAAAGTGGTTTGCCTTTAGCCAATGCAGCTATTATGGTGAAGGCCAGTAACGGAGATCGATTGGAGGGAAAGACAGACGATAAAGGCATGTATCAATTGCAATTAGACTGTCGTAAGAAGACCAACTTGGCCATCAGTGGATCAAAGGAAGCGTATACTAAAACGAATCGCTCGGTAAGTATTGATACTACAAATCCTGAAGCTACCGTCGAATTGCTGATGAAGCCAAAGGTACAGGTGGGCAGCGACCTTGCAGTAGAATTAAAACTCAACCCTATCTATTTTGATCTCAATAAAGCAACAATACGTCCGGATGCTGCTGCTGAACTCGACAAGGTAGTGGCTTATCTGAAGGCGTATCCTTCTGTGCAAATTGAAGTAGGATCTCATACAGATAGCAGAGGAAGTGATAACTACAACTTGAAGCTTTCTGAACGAAGAGCGCAATCTACCGCAGCTTACATTATTAAAAAAGGAGGAATTGACGCTAGCCGTGTCTCTGGAAAAGGGTATGGGGAAACCCGTTTGAGAAATGCCTGCAGCAATGGCGTGAAATGCTCCAAAGATGAACATCAAAACAACCGACGCAGCGAATTCATTGTGCTGAATAAATAGTTTTCAGCATACAAGAAATACAAAAGAACGTCCTATTGGGGCGTTTTTTTGTTTTGTAGAGATACTTAAAGGGCGAATTCGTAATTTTGTATGCTATGAATGAAGAAAAAGTGGTGCTTGTCAATGAATTCGACGAGCAAATTGGGCTGATGCCAAAAATGGAAGCCCACGAAAAAGCGGTGCTTCACCGTGCCTTCTCGGTGTTCATCTTGAACGAAAATGGAGAATTGATGCTGCAGCAAAGAGCAGCACATAAGTACCATTCGCCCTTGTTGTGGACCAATACCTGTTGTAGCCATCAACGCGATGGTGAAAGCAATGTGGAGGCTGGTAAAAGACGACTCAATGAAGAAATGGGCTTTGTCACAGATTTGACAGAAGTGTTTTCTTTTATCTATAAAGCTCCCTTTGACAACGGACTAACGTAACATGAATTTGATCATGTCATGGTAGGATACTACAATGAGGAACCAGCCATCAATCCTGAAGAAGTGGAAGCTTGGAAATGGATGGCCATCGACGCAGTAAAAGAAGACATGGCTAACCACCCGGAGCATTATACAGCGTGGTTCCGAATCATTTTTGATAAGTTTTATAAGCACATAGAAGTACTGTAATGAGCAGAGTAACCGTCCATAGGAAATCTACCTTCAATTCCGCACATAGGCTGTACAATCCGCAGTGGGATGATCAAAAGAACGATGCCATTTTCGGCTTGTGTAATAATCCAAACTACCATGGTCACAATTATGATCTCATCGTAAGTGTTACGGACGATATTGACCCGATTACTGGCTATGTGATGGACATGAAAGTGCTCAAAGATTTGATCAAAGAGCATGTAGAAGAACCCTTCGATCACAGAAATCTTAATGAAGAGGTTCCTGAGTTCAAGACTTTGAATCCTACTGCCGAGAACATTGCGGTAGTGATTTGGCAAAAACTACGCCCCCACATTAAGGATTCTAGCGATCTTAAAATTACGCTGTACGAGACGCCTCGTAACTTTGTAACCTATGAAGGAAACTAGGTTGCTACATCCACTTAAGTTCGTTCCCATTTTACAAGAGCGCCTATGGGGCGGTCAGCGGCTTGTGAGTCAGCTGAAAAAAGAGGGTCATCGTCACCAAACACTTGGCGAAAGTTGGGAGCTTTCAGGTGTTGAAGGCCATGTTTCTGAGGTAGCCGAAGGAGAATTTAAAGGCCATACGCTGTTAGAATTGCTGCAAAGGTTTAAGCAGAAACTCGTGGGGCAAAAAGTATATGAGCAATTTGGAACGAATTTTCCTCTACTCATTAAATTCATCGATGCTCAAAAAGACCTTTCCATCCAATTACATCCTAACGACGAGTTGGCTCAGAAACGTCATAATTCCTTCGGGAAGACCGAAATGTGGTACATCATGGACGCTGAGCCCGAATCAAGATTGATCATGGGATTCAAAGGGGATGTGAATGCTGAAACCTATCAAAAACACCTCGATGAAGATAGTCTTCAAAGTATATTGAATGAAGAACCTGTGCAAAAAGGGGATACCTTCTTTATACAAACGGGAACCGTTCACGCTATTGGCGCTGGTATACTTTTGGCTGAAATACAGCAGTCTTCCGATATCACGTATCGTTTATACGACTGGAATCGGAAAGATGCACAGGGAAACACAAGAGAATTGCACACCGAATTGGCCAAAGACGCCATTGACTATCGGGCAATGAGTGATGCAAAAATTGTGTACGATCAGGCAAAAAATAAAAGCAATGCCATGGTCAACTGTCCTTTTTTTACCACCAACTACTTGCCTGTTGAGGGTTCAAAGTTGATGGATTACAGTCATTTAGATTCCTTTGTAATCTATGTGTGTGTTTCAGGAAGTGGTGCGTTGCGTGTTGAGGATAATGAACATACCTTTGAGAAAGGAGAAACCTTACTGATCCCAGCTGCATGCAGCCAAGTACAAATCACTTCTGAATCAACGGAGATACTCGAAGTTTATATCAATTGATTTCCCTATTTTTGATGACAAATTCAACGACATGGCAAGCATAAGAGACCTAAAGAAAGATATAAATTTTGTTCTGGGTGACATCATTGAGGCAGTACAAATCAAGGAACTAGAAAATCCTGAACTGGACGGAAAAAAAGGCGATGCCATCGTTGAAGAGGCCATTGCAATTTTTGATGAACTCATGGAACAGGTAAATCAAAAAGGTGTTGAGAATGCGAAGACACATTTCAAAAGCATTCGCGCCACCCTTGAAAAGAAAGCCGGAGCCCTCGTGGCAAAAGTCAACAAACTCTAATTCTACTTAGGGGAGTTCTTTCAGATACGCTGCTAACTGCGCTCCGTAGGTTGAATTCTGAATGTTTTCTGGGAATAAGGAGTACAGCGAGTCCAGTAGTTTTGGATTAGCCTGGGGCATCTCCGTAAGCATTACGTAAGCTGCAACCTCGTGTTCTTTGTTGAGATTCACAAATTGGGCGGCGTAGCGGTAACGACGCTTTAACCATCGGTTATATGCTTCTTGATTCGTACGAAGGCCAGCCGTATCATTTTGCTGCGCAAACTCCAATTGCTCCTTGATCAATTCTAAACGTTCGTTATTGAACTGACGACTGATCGTTAAATATTCTTTCAATCTTTTGTGGTTTTCTGAGCCGCTGATGGTGGCCTCTGTGTCAAATTTATCAACGGACGTTGTTACATTCACCGTTCCTTTTTCTCCGAAAAACAAGAGATAGTCGTTGACATCATTACCGTCATTTTTGTCTAAGTGCAGATAAAAGACCTCAGGCTCTGCTAAATCACTGTAAAATGTGAAATTCGGATCGCCATCTACAACCATAGAGTCTACATTGGAAAAGGTAGAATCTTGAAGACGTTTCAAGTATAGTGTACCCTTTTTGAGACCCTTTACAGTTCCCTGTACAATCATGTCGGCACTTTTTTCCTGTTGGCACGAAACGATAAATAAAAGAATAACAATTGGAACAATTCTATGCAGCATCACTGAAAATTTGGTGAGGCAAATATGAACAATTCACTTTAGAAAAACTACACTTTAGAGGCCATTTCCATCAAAATGGTACACAGGATGGCACCATAAGTTCCCACTACGTATCCGAAGACTGCCAAGAGGACACCTACGGTAGCCAGTGAAGGATGAAAGGCGGCTGCCACCACGGGTGCGGAGGCTGCACCACCAACATTGGCCTGACTTCCAACGGCCAAAAAGAAAAACGGGGCACGAATCAATTTGGCTACCAAAATGAGCAATCCTGCATGTATGGTCATCCAGACTAAGCCAATAGCTAATAGTCCTGGATTTTCGACCACCTTTCCAAGGTCCATTTTCATACCTATCGTTGCTACAAGTACGTAGATAAAAACACTTCCGATTTTGCCTGCACCTGCGCCTTCATAGTTTTTAGCCTTAGTGTAAGAGAGTAATATGCCAATGAGAGTCGCAATGGTGATCATCCAAAAGAACTTGGAAGAAAAAGAAGAAAGTGCCGACGACTTATCCGAAATGGCCGCCACATTTTCCGTTAAGAAACTCGAAATGCCCTCAGCACCCCAATGGGCGATACCCACGGGTACAAAGGCGAACATCAAAATAACCATGAGGTCTGTTAAAGTGGGGTTTCTTGAAACTTTCTCAGTGAAGGCGGATACTTTTTCTTTTAAGGCTTCAATAGCGGAGGCATCTGCCTTGAGCCACTGATCGATCCTTCTATTTTTTCCGATTCCCAACAATATAATGGCCATCCAAATATTGGCTACCACGATGTCTACTAACACCATGCCACCGTACTTCTCAGGATTGTATTGAAAGATCTCTAGCATGGCCGCTTGGTTGGCGCCACCACCAATCCAACTTCCTGCCAATGTAGAAAGTCCTCGCCAAACGGCATCCGGACCCACGCCGCCCACTGTTTCCGGAGAGACCAGCGATATGATCAAAATAGCCAAAGGTCCTCCGAGAATAATGCCAATCGTTCCTGTGAAGAACATGATCAAAGCCTTTGGTCCTAGGTTGAAAATGCCCTTTAAATCGATACTCAGGGTCATCAAAACCAAAGCAGCTGGGAGTAAATATCTGCTGGCCACAAAATACAGCTGTGAAATCTTGTCAGAAATAAGACCCAAGGAGTTGAAAATTGCCGGAATCAAGTAGCACATCAATAGGGCGGGAATGTATTTGTAGAATTTGCCCCAAAAGCCTGTTTTGATATTTTCTGTGTAAAAGACAAATCCGAGGGCAAGCATGAGCAAGCCTAATACAATGGCATCATTTTCAAAAACAGGTGTATCCATGTGGTCAAAATTTCACCCAAAATAAGCAAACTTCACGGATCAAAGGTTCAGCCAATAGGTCAATTTGAGGTTTAGAGAGCGATTTCGGGGCGAAAAAACGTCAGTAGCATAGTTGTCGTTATATACAATGAAAAGGTCTGAAAGCGGCGCAAAACGCCATTGAAGACGGGTATTGACCCCAATATTATTGTTTCTGCTGCTGTATTGGAAGATGGTAGACCAAAATATAGACTTGCTAAAGGTTACATCGAAGTTCTGACTCACAATCCAAATATCAGCACTCGGAAAAGGATCGGGAAGGCTGATCTTGTCATAGCGAGCTCGAAAGCTAGTGAAGAATTTGGGCTGCAATCGCAGTGAAACTTGTCCGCGTAGCGAGAGCAAATTACCATTGAAGAAATCGCCATAGCTGGGATTCACACTAAAAAAGAAGGCTTTGCGACGATCCGATTGAAACTCTGTCTCCCACGAGGTGAAATAGTAGCCCGTATCTGCGGGCAACTCAATAGCATCGTCTTTTCCTGTTGGATCGAAGCTATCGGTTAGAAAAATAAACCGATTTCGCATGGTGGCCTCCACGCTTGCTGTATTGATGAATTCTGCCCTCCACCGACTAATAATGGTGTAGTCAGTGTTTTGAAAGCCAAGTGAAGGGCGCCATATGAATATCGGAATAACTTCAAAGCTGTGCTGATTTATCCGACTGTCTTTTGGCCAAAAGATGCGTTCAACGCTCGGGTTGATCTTAAAAATGTCCTTTCTCCGAACAAAACCCAAATCGGAACGATAATCTTCACCGACATAGACACCTCCAGCTGAAAAACGCCAATAGCGACTGTTGTATTCAGTACTGATACCGGCAGTCACATCACTATTTTCGGTATCTCGGGCGAACGACTTATGCATAAAGTATTTGCCTATCCACTTATTGTCGGCCGAGGCCAAATTGTAATCGAGCCCTACCACTCGGTTGTATTCGTCTTCGGGAGCGATGAATGGCTCGTCGTCAAAGGTTTGCCGGTTGATGAATAGGAAGCTCAAATTGCTTCGTGCAAACATTTTCTTTTGCAGTACGAATACTGTATTGTTGTTTCCAGCTATTTCGTTGGCTTCGTCTTTTTCGGTTTGAATATTTAGAAATCCCAGACGCCAATCTTCATTGAGTTTCCCGCTCAGACGAACCCCAGCGATGATTTCGTTTTCAATATTATCGCCATCGGCATCCTCTGCAATGCCTATTCTTCTTGAAAAGAAAGGGTTTGAATCGCGGCTATTGCCAAAACTTCCAAAGAGATCACTGTTATCGATAAAGAATTGGCGTCGTTCTGGGAGGCCAATTTCAAAACGCGTTAAGTTGGTCACTAGGTTGTCTACTTCCACATTGGAAAAGTCAGGATTGACGGTTAGATCTAAATTCATGCCATTGCCAATAGACAGTTTGGCATCTCCACCAAATTTCACACGGTTGTTGCTGAGATCATTCTCGCGATCTTGGCTGGTGAGACCGTTTACATAGGGAATGATGGCAATGGGTGTTCTCGATTTCCCAAGTGGTTTTTCGAAGACCATATCGCCCATGAAGGCAAGATTGAAGATGAATTGATTCTGCGGAATCCGCATCCATGTAGTACGTTCGTTCGAAAAGGTGTTGAAGCGATAGCTATTGAATCGAAACTTGGTGGTGCCTTCCTTGAACTTCAAGGAGGTGAGTGGAATGGCCATTTCTACCGTGTAGTAATCTTCATAAATCTTTGCCTCGCCTTTCCACTTTACATCCCAAGAAGTGGTGAATCCGCTCAAGTCAGAGCCTCCACCAGAAATCAAGGCTTCTCGACGAACACCTAGTGGATTCATCCCGAAAAGAAAAGCAATGGTTCCATCGTTGAAGGTATCAAATAGAAGGCTGATATTGTCGTTACCACCAGCTCGGAAATCGCGCTCTAACGAAGGGATCACGAAATTGGTGCTGGCTACGTCCAATCGGATGCCAATATACAGCACCTTGTTGTCGTAAAGCATCTTGATATCGGTCTGTTGCTGGGCCTGCAAAGAATCGGTAGGAAAGTATTGATAGAAGTCTTTGGCACTGTCAGCAGTTTCCCAAAGGGCTTCATCCAATTGTCCGTCTATAGTAATCGAATTCTCCGCAATGAGCTTCACGGTGAATTGCTTCTGTTGTCCAGTGCCAAAAAAGCATCCCAGCGAAGCCAGCAAGAAAAGAAATACGCTTCTCTTCAAGAGGTGGTCAGTTTAGTTGAAGCTCAAAGATAGAAAAATGCATGGCCAAAAAGCACAGGCCTCTATTACTGACCCATTTTATGGTTGTTTGGTAAACTTGATCTCTTGACCGTTCTGAAAAATGATCAATCCTACCACCTTGTCATCTTCGTTTGTGGTGAATTGCACCTTCGCGTCAACACCTTTATAGAAGAAGGTATCATTGCCTTCATAATAGAGGGGTAGTGCCGACTGGCCAACCATTTGTGCTTGCAGCTCACCCTCCTCCAGCCGAACAAAATAGGAAAGTCCATATTGTGCATCTTTAAAGGTGCCTGTGTACACTTGCAATTCCTCGCTTGACAACGCAATAGCATCTTGGGTCTTTTTCAAGGGAGTTTCCTCAGGGTTGATCAAATGCGCCACTATGTCCTCAGCACTGCTAGCACCCGAATTCGTCATGATGGCGAACACTTGTTTGTCTTTCAGATTAATGGCGAGGTAAGTGCGAAACCCATAGGTTCCGCCGCCATGAGAGATGATATGTTCTTCTCCTTTTTTCAGAAACCAACCCAGTCCATGGCCCACGCCATTTTGATCCGTAAAATAATTTTTTGTGGAAAGTGCCAGCGCTTCGCTTAGAGGTCCATCCGTTTCTAGATAAGCCATTCCGTAGGTCAACAAATCTTGGATTGTGCTTCTCAGGGCACCAGCTCCAGCTAAGGCTTGAAATTCCCAAGAACTTACTGCTTGATTGGCTTGATACCCGATGGCGAAGTCCGATTGCTTTGCTACGGGCATTTCAAACTCCATAGAAAGATCGAGTGGTTCTAAAATTTTGCTATGGATTAGTGACTTATAGTCGTCTGAGGCTGCGATGGCCAAGGTTTCCCCTAAAAGACCTACCGCTAGGTTGGAGTAGGCGAACTCCTTCTCGATGTTCTCGGCGGATTAATTGGCTAAAAAGGCAAAGAGGTCTTCGCGTGCATAATCTACATAAGGATTGGTTGGATCGGAATATTTCATGTTGGAAGGCATCCTGGGGAGTCCTGAACTGTGGGTAGACAAATGCCACAATTGGATAGGCTTTTTGTTGCTGTCTTCCAGCCGAACGGAATCTGGCAAGAAACGGTCAACACGCTCTTGGAGTGTGAGTGAACCTTCCACAGTTTGCTTCGCAAGCAATAATCCCGTAAACGTTTTGGTGATCGATCCGATTTCATACAGGGTTGTAGTATCGGCGGGAAGCTGCTTTTCCAAATCGCGAAACCCTCGCACAAAAAATTCACTTTTTCCGTCTTTGAAAACGCCCAATGCGATGGAAGGATTGATTTGCTCTTCTACACGCTTCGTGATTTCATCTTTGACTTCTTGTGAGATCTGTGCGTAGTGGCCCTGCACCGATAGGAGTACGGAGGCAATCATCAAAATATAGTTTTTCATGGACTTGTGAATTACAGAATGCGATATCTACCAATATAGGTCTTTTCTCGAAGTGTATTGTTACATGAAATCGTGCTGAGCATCAATTTTTGGAGTGTCAAAGCCTTGCTTTTCCTCAGTAATTTCACTTGAGCTTGCGTCGTTGGAGCGTTTTTTGAGTCAATTCTTCAACACGCGAAAGGTCAGGTTAATGCGTGGTGCTACTGTTTTGGCTGTTTTCGGAATTTGGTGTTGCCAGCAATGTTGTGTGGTGCCTTCCATTATGAGAAGACTCCCGTGTTCTAAGGTTAGTTTATGGCGAAGTGATTTGTCTTTTTTGTGCCTGAAGTGAAAAGCGCGTGGCGCACCAAAGCTTACAGAGGCAATCACGGGATTGTGTCCTAATTCTCTCTCGTCGTCCGCATGCCAGCCATTGCTGTCTTTTCCGCTGCGGTAGAGATTTAAAAGTACTGTATTGAATTTGGTGGATACGCTTAACTCTATTTTTTCTTTGATTTCACTCAAAGCAGGCGTAAAGGGGTGAGGGTGCATCACAATATTCGAGTAGCTATATGGCTGTCCATTTTCTCCGTAGAGGGCCGTAAGGCGTGGTTGTGGATACACTTTGCCAAACACTTTGATATCGTCTTGTTGCCAGGGGGTTTCTTCCAGCAATTGTTGGTAATATCGGTCTGCCTCTTCTTGTGTGAAAAAAGCCTGACAGTAATGTATTTCAGCCTCTGGTAGCGATAATGGTTGGAATTCGGAAGCAAATAACGACATCAGGAGGAAGTAAGTATGTTTTTGAATTGATTGCGATATTCAGAAGGACTTTTGCCCGTAATTTCTTTGAATTGCTTGTGGAAATGGGAAAAGTTGTTGAAACCCGACGCGTAGCAGACCTCCGTGATGCTCATAGGCTGCTCGGCGAGTAACTTTGAGGCATGAACAATGCGATGTGAGTTCACAAACTTCGTGAAGGTTTTACCTGTTTTTCGTTTGAAATATCGGCAAAATGAGGGAACCGTCATATTGGTCATGTCCGCGATGAAAGCCAGAGGAATATCTTCTCGGTAATGCGCACTTACATAATCCACTACACGCTCGATACGATTGTTGTCTTCTTGATTTGATTCAATGGCAATGCCATCTACACACAAGAGTTGATATTCGGATGAAGTGGCCATATCATGCAGTACATTCAAAAACTGCAACAAGCGTTCAAACGGAGGTACTTCTTTCAGTTTTTCAATGGCTTGACCTACGCGATTCTTGGTTTGCCCATGAAAGGAGATGCCTTGTTTGGCGCGTTTTAAGAGTTGTTTGACATGCTGAAGTTCAGGTCGCTCAAAGAATTCTTCTCCCAAAAAATTAGGAAGCACTTGGACCACGGTTTCGGACTTATTGCCCGTGAATTCATCTGTAAATCCAAAATGAGGGAGGTTAGCTCCGATAAAAAGCAAGTCGCCTTCGTGATAGTAGGAGATGTGATTTCCAATATGCCGCTTTCCCGAACCTCCGTTAACATAAACAATTTCAAGTTCCGGATGAAAGTGCCAATGCGCCGCTTCGTTACAACCAGCATTGTATTGCTGGAATCGAATGGAACTTCCAAAGCCTGGTTGGATACTTTCAAGATTCGGTGATTTCATGAGTTTGTTCATAGCCTCTAAGGTTTCTTAGGGGTTCAAAGAAGGGGGTACACTCAAAGATACAAATGCTATGCATGCATACTTATTAACAAAATTAACCATAATCTATGGTATTTTATCTTCTCTAGAAATGAAAAAGTATAGTCATGGTAATTTATGATATAAATAGGTGAATTTGTTGGTTTTGCTTCTGAGGAAAGTGAGACAAATTTGTTACAGTCAAATTAAAACACGAAACACTATGAAAAATTTGAAAACCGCTCTTACGTCTCTGGTCATGATGGCTGTGACGTTCAGTTATGCAAACACTGACCGCAACAAAAAGCCGTCAGAAGATGATTCAACACTTGTGAAGCAAGAGCAAGTGGTGACCATTTCGATTTTGAATACCGAATTGAAAGACTATTCCTTGTACGTGTACAGCGAAGACGATGTTTTACTGTATCACGAGCGATTGGGTAATACGATCAGTTTGGGAAAGCGCTTCGATTTCTCGAACGCCGCTAAAGGAACGTATCGCTTTGTATTCAAGACCAATCAGGGGGAACAGTTTGTAAAAACGGTTACAGCCGGTAGTTAAGTACCGAAATGGCCTAAGGCCAATTTGCTAGTTTTAGGCCAATTCTTTTTGGACGAATAGTTTACACTTAAAACGGTAAGATTATGGACGACAAGAAATTGAAAAGAACGTTTGTGGTGATGCTCATCTTGTTGTGTGGTGTGGTGGCTTTTACACTCAGCTTGTAACGACCCTGCAACAACTAATGACCTCATTGCTATAAACGGAAGCTTGCGCAGTTAGTTAGTCGGAACTGCATGCTGGATTCCAATCCAGTAAAGTTGCTATTAGTCAATGAAAAGGAATGGTTCTATAGCCATTCCTTTTTTCATTTTAGCCAAGGTTTCAAACGTGCTCTTTTCTCTGGTCTGATTGCCTCATTTGCCAAGGCTAACTTTAATACTTCTTGATTTTTTTCTTTCGCATACAGCAACTGGAAATAATCAAATATGGAAAGAGGTGTGCTAGGGGATTGAACCAATCTCAGGGTATCGCCCGTTTGAACAAGGCCTTCTTGTAACACCTTCACATAGCTACCAGAGTACCCATGCTCAATAAATTGTTGTAAGACGGTTTGGGTGCCAAACTTCACTCCAAACTTAAAGCAGGGTTGTCGGGGCTCGGTGATTTGAACCATAGTTTCTCCAAGCTCATAGATGCTTCCAATAAGTAGCTGCCGCTCATCTAGCCCTTCCATAGTTAGATTTTCACCAAACATGCCGTATTGCCAATCTAGTTTGGGGTATAAAGGTTTCCAGTAAGCGTATTGTTCAGCAGCGAATAGGTAACAGGCCTTGTACTGCCCGCCATGTACTTTCGGATTGCCGATAACATCGTCTTTTACCTGTTCTGATGCGAGGTAAATACCGTTTTCTGTAGGTTCTTTAAAAATACCCGTACGGTGTTGTTGACCTTTGAACTCAATGGTGCGTGCTCGAGCAATATTGGTGGCGATCACTTTCATTTAATCTGGGTAATACCAAAAGGGAATACGAGATAGTACTACTTTTCGAAGTGAATCTTGAGGTTCTGGATTGCGCAACCGCTGAAAAATGAGGTCGTGCCTTCCAGGTTTCAAATCTTTGATATAAAGCAAGGTTTCAAAACCCGTCTGCCTCTTGCTATTCTGGGTGACCACGAAGTCAGAATGGATGGTGGTCGAATCGATAATCGTACTGTAAATACCATTGAAGCATGCCAAGTAGTCGTTGAGCATTTCCCGTCGCTGGTTCAGATCAAAATCGGAGATTTGAACCAAGTCTGTTTTCAAACCTCGCCGATCATCTTCTGGATTGAGGGTATCACAATGGCGGTATATACGATCTTCGATACTTTGACTGAAGGGAACAAACAGTTGTACATAGTCTTCAGTGATGACCTTCGACTGTATGGAGGCTCTGTCTACAAAATGATCGTCGTCTAATTCGTTTTCGTATTTCAGAGGCGACGAAATGTTCTCGAAAAAATCTACCCCTTGCGAATTGTGCTCGAAACTTGTGGGGAGATAGTTCGACTTCTGTTCGCGCAACGTACTTAACACGGCAATGCCTATATACAGCGGGATTAGGCTCATGGCAATGCGTTTACCGAATTTGTTATCCAATAAGTTGTAGACGATGGGCCTGTATATAAAGGAGAGCGACAATAGACTAAAGACACGGTAAAACGGATAGTAGACAAATGCGAGCCACTTTTTCTTCTTCAAAAAGCCTTGTGTCAAAAAGTCAATCAAGGTGAAAAGAAATCCAAAGAGGTAAAAGAGAATAACGGGTACAATGGTAAGTCCTTGTAAAAGATCACTTTCTATCTCCGAAAGGGCCGAAACGATCAACACAAAAGAACCCATAATGGTGAAAATAGCCATCAAGTAAAAAACCATCAGAAATGTAATGGCAAAGATGATGCTACAGTATTTTTCGAGATCGGCAATGAATTTATCGTACGACCCTACTTTGCGTTGAATAAACCTTTTGAACTTTTGGGTGTAGTTCAGTTGGTCG
>CAWUKP010000025.1:0-15777 GCA_963922975.1 uncultured Spongiivirga sp.
AGTCTTTGGGGTAGAAGAAGTATTCTTCAAAGGCAAGGCTATTTTCACACAACGAATTGAGGTGACCAATCCTAATACGAAACAAGTAGATGTCGAATTGTTCTACCAAATCTGTAAAGACGTCTGTTACAACAAATTTCAACAATTTAATATTTCACTTACTGCCGAAGCCGCGCAGGTCACGGAGAAAACCATTGACACCAGAAGTGAAGCATTGACCCAGGCACTAAAGCTGGATTTAAAGGATACCCACCTTTTGATGACGGAAGAAACGCTGACTTCGGACCAACAGGGCAATCTTTGGAAGTTGTTCGGCCTCGGATTTTTAGGTGGATTGCTGGCATTGTTAACGCCTTGTGTATTCCCGATGATTCCGTTAACGGTGTCGTTCTTCACCAAGAAATCGCAAACACGCGGCGGTGGTATTTACAATGCATTCTGGTACGGTCTGTTCATCGTATTGATTTATGTAGTGCTAAGCCTTCCATTCCATTTGTTTGATACTGTAGATTCTACAATTCTTAATACCATTGCCACCAATATTTGGCTCAACGTGTTCTTCTTTCTCATCTTCGTTTTCTTCGCGTTTTCCTTTTTTGGTTATTACGAATTGACACTTCCAAGCTCTTGGGCCAACAAGATGGACGCCACTTCCAGTAAGGTAGGCGGCATTTTTGGTATTTTCTTTATGGCGCTGACGCTGGCCATTGTATCATTCTCATGTACGGGTCCAATTCTTGGGGGGTTATTGGGAAGTACGGTGTTGGGTGAAGGCGATGTGGCCACGAATCTATCTACTGGAATGTTGGGTTTTGGCGTAGCATTGGCCTTACCATTTGCCTTGTTTGCTTTGTTCCCAGCATGGCTGAATTCGTTGCCGAAGTCAGGAAGCTGGATGAATACCGTAAAAGTAGTCTTAGGATTTCTGGAGTTGGCATTGGCATTAAAATTCCTTTCCAATGCTGATTTAGTGGGGCATTGGGGCTTGCTGAAGCGCGAGATTTTTATAGGTATCTGGCTGCTTCTTTTTGTTTTGATGGCCTTGTATTTATTCGGTCTCATTCGCTTTCCGCATCAAGGTCCGCGCAAAAGGCTACCCCTTCCAAGGATCATTACTGGATTGGTCACTATTGCTTTTATAGGCTATCTGGCACTTGGCCTTTTCGGTGTAAATCGTTTGCAGTTGCTGAGTGGTTTTCCGCCACCTACTTTTTACTCGGTGCTAGAGACCGAAACAGATTGCCCGTTGGGCATCGATTGTTTTAAGGACTTTGAAGAAGGATTGGCTTTCGCAAAAGCTGAGAACAAGCCCATCATGATCGACTTTACCGGTTGGGCCTGTGTAAATTGCCGAAAGATGGAGGAGAATGTTTGGATTGACAACAAAATCTTCACCACCTTAAATGAGGAGTTTGTGCTGATTTCTCTCTATATCGATGATCGAAAAGAGCTTCCAGCCGAGGAACAATTTAATTTCAAGTTCGACGAAGGCTTTGTGAAAACCATCGAAACCATTGGTGAAAAATGGGGCACTTTTCAAACCATCAACTTCAACAACGCCTCACAACCTTTCTATGTGCTGATAAGTCCGGATTTGCAACTGCTGAATTATCCAGAGCAAGTAGCCGATAAGAACGCTTATTACGAGTGGTTACAGCAAGGCCTGAAGCGGCATCAGCAATTGTCGATGCAAGCCACTTTTCAATAGTCTTATTTGAAGTATCTTTAGGGAATTTTATTTCGCTATGCGCAGACTCAAACTCTTCCTGAAGTACTTGCTGGTGCTTGTTGTGGTTCTTTCACTTGTTTCTTGGTTATTTGTTCAAAATCTAAAGCCTACCTATGATGGTGAGCTATCATTCGATGGTATGACTGATACTGTTGAGGTCTACTACGACACCTACGGGATTCCTCATATTTATGCCTCCAATACGCCAGATGCTTTTCGGGCGTTGGGCTATGCACATGCCCAAGATCGACTTTGGCAAATGGAGCTGTTACGACGCATCGCAAAAGGACAGATTTCAGAAGTTTTTGGCGAATCGCAATTAGAAACGGATACGTTCTTTCTCTCTCTGGGAATTGACGAAGCTTCCAAAGAAACAGTAGCAGCTTTAGACAAAAATACAGAGGCCTACACTTTGGCAGAGGCCTATCTGGAAGGGGTGAATCACTTTGTGGAAACGGGACCAAAACCTGTGGAATTCTATTTGACGGGCATTGAAAAACGACCTTTTGATATGGTCGACATCCACGACATTATTGGTTATATGGCCTTTACCTTCGCCCAAGCGCATAAAACAGATCCTATTCTGACACGCTTACAGCACAAATTAGGCAATACCTACTTGGAAGACCTTGCGATTGATTCGGATACGTCTACCGTGTATATCCAGAACTTTCCTGCGCAACAAGCGGATAGCACTTTAGCCCTGCTCAACGCCAAAGTGGCTGCAGCGCTCTCAAAGCTGCCTATTCCTCAATTAGAGGGAAGCAATAGTTGGGTATTGAGTCCTGAAAAAACGAAGTCGGGTAAGGTCATTCTCGCCAACGATCCGCATATTCGTCTTGCACAACCAGCGGTTTGGTTTGAAGCACATGTAAGCACGCCAGATTATGAAATGTACGGCTATCACTTAGGAGGTGTTCCGTTTCCCTTACTCGGACACAATAGATATCGGGCCAATGGTTTGACGATGTTTCAGAATGATGACTTAGATTTTTATTGGGAAGAACGCAATCCGGAGAATCCCAAAGAATACAAAACTGAGAAAGGTTGGGAGCCCTTTCAAACGCGTACAAAAACCATTCGTGTAAAAGATGCTGATCCTGTAACCGTCACCTATGAAGCTACCCGACATGGCACCCTGCTCAATGGCATTGCAGGACAATTTCCGTTTGATGTTCCAGTAGCCGTTGATTGGATCTTTACCAAAGAGAAAAACGAATTGTTAGAGGCGCTTTACGGGATGGCCAGTGCCAACGATCTGCAGAGTTTCCAACAAGCAGTGGCACGAATTCATGCTCCTGGTCTGAATGTCATGTATGGCGATGCGGAAGGCAATGTGGCCTGGTTTGCGGCCGGAAAGTTATATGATTTGCCAGAAAACGTTCACAGCAAGTTTATTTTGGATGGCGCTTCAGGGGCAAATGAAAAAACTCAATTTTTCGACTTTTCATACAATCCGAAAGCGATCAACCCAGACTGGAATTACGTCTATTCCGCCAACAATCAGCCAGATTCTCTCAAAGGGCGACTGATTCCGGGCTATTACTTGCCAGAAAATCGAGCAAAGCGCATTACACAGTTGCTGGATGTTAAAGATGATTTCGATATGGAATCTTCTTTGGAGATGATGCTTGATGTGACCAGTGCAGTGGTACCTGACATGATTGATACCCTTGTACGAGTGCTGTCTGAAAATGATTTGGAGGAACGAGAAGCGAAAGCACTTGAGATGTTGAAATCTTGGGATGGCAACTACGGTCTTAACGAAACGGCGCCTACCATCTACCATCGCTGGGAGTATTTGATGGCCAAATACACTTTGGAAGATGAGATGAGTGAAGAGCTATTTAACCAATTCTTAAAGACACATCTTTTCAAAAGAACGCTGGCACCGTTAGTTGCCAAAGGTGATTCGCCGTGGTGGGATGACCAAACTACAGAGGTCAAAGAAACACGAACGGAGATATTTCAAAAAGCGCTATCGGAGGCACTCAACGGATTGGAGGCACAATTCGGCTTGGAACTGGCGTCGTGGACGTGGAACAAAGTACACACCATCGAACACAGCCATCCAATTGGCAGTGTAGAAACTTTCAGAAGTTTTCTGAATGTTGGGCCATTTCCAGTGCACGGCGGAAGAGAAGTGATCAATAACCTAGCGTTTGTATACGACGACCATGATGATCAATTTCAGGTATTTTCTGGGCCTTCTACGCGCAGGGTAATTGATTTTTCAGATATCGAGAATAGCATGAGTATCCTGCCCACCGGGCAATCAGGCAACCCGTGGAGTCCGCATTACAACGATCAGGCCGAGATGTATGTCAACGGTGAATTTAGAAAGATGCTTCTCAATAGAGAGGAGATCGTTTCTACTTCCAAGAATAAACTCGTAATAAATCCAAACTAGCTTATCGCGGTACTTCCACCGCTTGAATGATCTGCTCAATCACTTGCTTGGCTGAAACACCCTCCATTTCGCGCTCAGGCGTAATGATGATTCGGTGTTGCAGCACAGGAATCGCCACTTTCTTGATATCTTCTGGCGTCACAAAATCACGTCCGTTGATGGCTGCGTAGGCTTTAGAGGCTTTCAGAATGGCAATCGAAGCGCGCGGGGAAGCACCCAAGTATAAGAAAGGATTGCTTCGGGTGTTCACAATCATTTCCGCAATATATTGTAGCAGATGCTCTTCAACAATGACTTGACTTACCGTTTCGCGGAATCCTTCAATGGACTTTGGATCTAGAAAAGCTGTGATTTTATCCATCTTTTTGGTACCATTCAATTCGTGCTCTCGCTTGAGGATGGTTACTTCTTCCTCCAACACGGGATAATCGATTTCCACTTTGAAAAGAAATCGATCCAATTGTGCTTCGGGTAGGCGATAAGTACCTTCTTGTTCCACTGGATTTTGAGTGGCGAGAACAATAAAGGGCTTGTCTAAAACGTACTGATCGCCATCAATAGTAATTTGACGTTCTTCCATCACTTCAAAAAGTGCGGCCTGTGTTTTAGCAGGTGCACGATTGATCTCATCAATGAGGATCATATTGGCAAATACAGGTCCTTTTTTGAATTCGAACTCTGCATTTTTCTGATTGAATACAGAGGTTCCCAAAATGTCAGACGGCATCAAGTCTGGCGTGAACTGAATACGGCTGAAATCAATTTTCATAGACTTGGCCAACAATTTAGCTGTCAGTGTTTTGGCAACACCTGGCACTCCTTCCAATAAAACATGACCATTGGCCAAAAGAGCGGTGATCAGCAAATCAATCATATCGGTCTGCCCCACGATCACTTTGCCCAATTCTGTTCGGATGCCGTTGACCGCCTCTTGTAAGGGTTTGAGGTCAATACGACTCGAAAAAGAAAGGTCTTGCTCTGGTGTTTGTTCTTCTGGGTTCTGTGGCTCCATATTGCTTATTTCTTCAGATAAAAGGCTTCGATGGCCTTATTGAGGTTCATTAAATCGTTTTCAGAGTTCTGAGGTTTGTTTTGAATATAGCGAATCAAATTCACCAATTTCAAGGTCTTTTCTTCCGCATACCCCCATTTTTTAGCCAGCTTTTTAGCAAAGCGCTCGTCGAGTGAACTGGTGTCTAAATATAGGTCATTTCGAATGCGCTCCAGAAAATAGGTGATCTTTTTCTGGACAATGTTATTGTGATCTTTGGTTTGAAAATAGAGGTTACCAATAGTTTTGGTAAAGGCAATCGTTGTATTTCTTAGGGGTTCGATCACCTGTATAATACGTTGTCGTCTTTTCGCATTGAAAATCATAAACAGGATCAGCGTGATCAAACCAAAGCGCCACGCCCAAGCCAAGGCGGGTTGCGAAAAAAGGTATCGCAAAGGACTGCCTCCTAAATTACCACCAATTTTATTTTGACTTTCAAAAAGTAGCGTCCTTTCTGGTAAGTAGGAGAGAACTCCTTCGGCGTAGTGAAAGTGATCGTCTTTTAAGAGGTGATAATTCGTGAACGCCACGGGTTGCGTATGCAAAAGAAATCGACCACTTCCGTATTCGATGGCTACAAAATTGATGTGTTTCTCTTTATCGAACTCGCTATAGCCTAAAACAGTGGTGGTCGTGGAATCTAATTCTGCAAAATACATATGATCCACTCCTTTGGTCAGGGTCGTGCCATTTGAGGATAAGGCTGGATTGGCGAAGGTGAAAGCACCTTCCTTCTCTACAATGTATTCATAGCGGTAATCAAATAAGAGTGAGTCTTGCAGGGCCTCAGGAAATCGGGTGGAAGAGAGGAAGGCTTGATTTCCGTTCCAAACATAGTCAAGTAATTCGGTAGTGGAAGCACCGTCAAGTGCATATTCAGGATCCACATAAAAGAAGGTACCTGTTTCTGTGTAGCGTTCGTTTTCGTAGTCGTATGTATCTATGAAGAACTCATAGGGCGTTACCTTGATATTCTGAACGGAATCGAACAACGAATTCAATTCTTCATGAAGGATTTTAAGACCATACGGACTGGTATGGCGTTCGTTGTAAGTAGGTCGCCAATCGATGGGCTTTGGTTGCGACAATTCTAGATAAATAGCGCCTATGAAAAGCAGTACCAACAAGCCAATATATATGCGTAACGAACCTTTCATCTTTTGATTTGATTTAAAAGGTTTTCGAAAGGCACTTGTGCCTTGCCATAGGCTTCACCGTCGATAGGAAATTCTCCGTACCAAATGTAGTTGTAGAGATAGGAGGCATGAGCAAACGACTCGCCAACGTTGCTGTTTTGCAATTCGCGTAGGTAATCGTTATTGGTTTTTTCCACATCAAACGAAATGAGCTCCGCATCACTCAACTTCTTTAGAATAAAAAGGTAATAATAGCGAATGGCCATTCGGTATTTTCCTTCCGCTTTCAACGCTGCAATTTCCTTTTGGAAGTCGATGACGTGCAGGCTTTGCTCCAGGTCTTCAACCGGAATGATATTTTTATCAGAGGAACGTCCAAATACCCAGCGCCCTTCGCCATTCATGATCGCTCGTACGATTACAAAAATGACGGCAATGATCACCAAAATATAGATCAGGTTGATGATGAGCGAAGTGAGGTCGTTGGTCTGCGTATCACTTTTCAAATCAAACCAACTTTGCAAGACTTCGCCTAGCCAGCGCTTGAAGCGCGTAAACCAACCTTCGGTGTCAATGTTGCGTTCGTAAATGTATTCATTGCCTGCATACTTTTCTTTAAACGCATCTTCGAATCTGGTTGGTTCTAAGGGTGCGGTATCTACCTGGAGACTGTCTTGTGCAATTTGGGTGGACGGAACGAGCTCCATAGACCACATGGGACCGGTCATCAAAAGCAACACTATGAACACAAACCACCTACGCATTGGCTCCAATTTGATCGATGGTAGATTTGGTGTGAATGTTTTCCAATTCTTCTTTGATACTGAAATAAATAATGCCCTGATTCAATTGAAGAATGGTATTCAATAAAATACTGATTAAGTAGGAGAGCATCATAGAAGCAATCATGGCAATCATCATGGACGACATCGTATCTGTTGGATCTAAACGACCACCAGGATTATTTTCGATGCCGAAGGCCGTGCCCACCCCAAAAATGATGTATGGAACAATTGACACCACATAGCGCACGATGAATACCAACAATAGAAAAAGACCCACACAGCCTGCGGTGGCCCAAAAACGCTTAAAAGGCAATTGCAGGGCATAGGTAAAAGCCTCGAAGACGTTCTTTCCGGTATACAAGTATTGCATCAACCACGAATGGTAAACCAGCATGCCAAAACCAAGCACCATGAAAACCAGCGGAGAACCAATAATGGTAATGGCCACAAGCATCATGGCAATAACAAGAACGGGAATTGCGATCAACGAAATGGGGATCGCAGCTAAAAAATACACGACGAGTTTGCCCGCATGTTCCTTGTAGCTTTGAACGATATCCTTGGTGGTGAAGGAGGTACCTTTCGTTTCCGTATACTTCAGTAGATATAAGGGCGTGAAACTGTAATTCACCATGGCGGCAAGCACCGCAACCAAAAAGAAAAAAAGACCAAACCCGATAAGGGCACCAAGGTTGTTGTTCAAAAAGGCTTCGAAAGGTTCAGCCCCTGCGTTGGGATTGATGCTATTGGTCAAGAATTCACTGTAAAACTGCCCTATGAAATAAGACATGGCCAATAGAATCAGAATGAAAACGCCATTGATCAGCAAATAACTTCTGTAGAAGTGCTTCCCATGCAATCTCAAGAACTTAAAAGTATCTGAGAAATAGGCTCCGAAGCTACGTTTTTGGTAGAGTTGCATAGGCGTTTTTTGCTTTCCTTTGAACCACAAAGGGATAGATCAAGTAATAAAATGAAATGGCGCTCAGCGTGACGAGAATAATGCCAACAGAGAGCCAATGCGGCATGCTGTCTGAGTATCTTGTTACATAACCTTCAAGAAAGCCAGCAACAATGGTGAATGGAAAAGTACTCAACAAAATCTTGACACCATCTTTGAACCCTCTTTTAAAGGAAAGATAGCGTGAGAATGTCTTTGGAAAGAGAATGCTAGCTCCTAACATGAGTCCGGCGGCTCCTTCAATAACAATGGCAAATATTTCCATGGAACCGTGAATCCAAATACCTCTGACGCTTTCCCAGAGCACCCCTTGTTCATAAAAGAAATACTGAAAAGAACCCACCATGATGAAGTTGCGCATCATGATGTACCCCGTGCCAATACCTCCCAAAATTCCAAAGATGAAATTGTTGATACCTACTTTTAAATTATTAAGTGTTATTCCAATGAAACCGCCCCAATTACTGCCGCTTTTGTAGACCGCTACAGGATCGCCTTTGTCGATATTCTCTAAGGTCATATTCACATAGTAATCGCCCAAAATGATGCGCACAAAAGTATCGTCGTTAGCTGCCGAAACCACGCCAATGGCTGTAAAGAGAAAGGCAAGCATGAAGGCATAGAGAGTGTAGCGTCGATATTGATACATCAATAAAGGCACTTCGGTTTTAAAAAAATGCACAAAGCGATTGGTGTCTTCTCGCTTGGTCTTGTAAATCATCTGAAACGACTTGGCCGCCAGTTGATTTAAGTACTTAATAACCTTGCTTTTAGGGTAATAGGTTTGTGCGTAAGAAAGGTCGTTGATCAGCTGAATGTATTGAGAAGCCAGTTGGTCTGGATTCTCGAATCGTTTCTTGTAAATGGCCTTTTCAAAGCTCAACCATTTTTCTTTATTTTGTTTGATGAAGGCCACCTCTCGCATACCAATACGAATTAAATTATAAAATGTCAGAGATACAAATAAACACTACACAAAACGTCAACATTTCCTTCACTGCGGCGTCTATCGGCGAGCGCATGTTGGCTTTTATTGTAGATGTGATTGTCATCATAGCATACTTGAGTATTACCTATTGGCTCTTGTTCAAGATTGATAGCTTGGCTGCATGGTATAATAGCACCGATTTTTGGTCGGCTCGCGCCTTTGATGCGCTGATATTTCTTCCGGTGAATTTTTACAGCCTTGCTCAACACTCCATGTTTTCAGGACAAACCATTGGCAAGCGCTTGTTGAAAATTCGTGTGGTGAAAATTGACGGCTACGAAGCCTCTTTTCCTGATTATGTGTCCCGTTGGTTTATGCGCATTTTGGACATATACATGTTCTTCGGAATCATTGGCCTGGTTTCTATGATTGTGAATAGCAGAATGCAGCGCCTAGGTGATGTGGTCGCTGGAACTTCGGTCATTTCACTCAAAGATAAAATTGCCATCAGCCATACCATTTTAGAAGAATTGCATGATACATACACGCCTACCTATCCGAGTGTGATCAAGTTGTCAGACAATGACGCGCGTATCATCAAAGAAACTTATCTCGCTGCAAAGAAAAGTGTGGATCACGCCACGCTGCTCAAGTTGAAGCAAAAAATTGAAGAGGTCATTGAAGCGCCTTCACAGCACCGTGACACTCATGGTTTTATTGATACCATTCTGAAAGACTACAACTACTACACTCAGTATATGTAATGATCTTTACGATTTTCGATATCATGGGAACGGTGGCCTTTGCCATTTCTGGCGTGTTGGTGGCCTTCAGCAAGCGTTTAGACCCTTTTGGGGTGTTTATCATTGCTTTTGTAACCGCAGTGGGTGGCGGAACGCTGCGAGATGTGCTGATTGGGGCCACACCTGTTGCTTGGATGCAAGACTTGACCACCTTAGCCGTAGTTTTCGGATCGGTCGTTTTCGCCATTGTCTTTCGGAAGCATTTGGATAAGCTGCGCAAATCGCTGTTTCTTTTTGACACCATTGGTTTGGGTGTCTTCACGGTTATCGGGATCGAAAAAGGAATAGGAGCAGAGCTCAGTCCGGTGGTATCCGTAGCACTGGGTGCTATGACGGGTACCTTTGGCGGGGTACTTCGCGACATACTTTGTAACGAAATTCCTGTGCTATTTCGCAAGGAGATATACGCCACAGCCTGCATTATTGGTGGTGTAGGCTACTTTGTGCTTTCTTCTTTTGGATTGCCCATTTTTTGGGTGGCTAGCGGTACGGTAGTTTTGGTGATTGGTGTTCGTATTGTGGCTGTTCTATTTCACCTTTCTTTACCGTCTTTCTATCATAGCGGTTCTTGATCATTCCAAAATTTCCACGGTCATCTGTACGTTTTCAAGCGGCCATTCACCTTTGTCCGTAGGAATGGCATTGATCTTGTCTACCACGTCCATTCCGCGTATGACGCGCCCAAACGCAGTGTATTTACCATCGAGATGATAGGCTCCGGGCGACTGGGTAACGATGAAGAATTCATAAGGAGAGGCCAATTTATGAGGATTGCTTACATCGTCGCTACTAGGCATACTTACAATGCCACGATGGTGCTTGAAACCTTTGCGTGTATCAGGAGGTAACAAATACTTACCAATATCTCTTCTCAAATAGGCAGTGGACATTTTATCACTATTTCCTCCCTGGATCACAAACTTAGGAACCGATCTGTGGAAATAGGTGTCGTTGTAGTATCCCTTTCGGGTGAGGTACATAAAATTGGCCCAATGATAGGGTGTCTCTTTAAAAAGCTCAATATCGATAGTGCCAAACTTTGTAGAAATACGCACTTTGTTCACCTTTAAATCTTGTGCGTAGTCGTTGAAAAAAGGAATGACATTCTCCTCGGTCAATACAAAAGCTTCGGCTGCATTGCTGGCGGTTTTATCTTCTTGAATTTGGGTTGAATCTATACTGATCTCTGTCGAAACATCACTAGATTCAGGAGCTTTCGGAGCTTCCCCTTTACAAGCTATCAAAAAAATAAGTGCTATACTTGTATAGCGCCAATAGACCTTCATATGCTTTTTACTGATTTTGTTCAACGTGTATCAAAAATAAGAGATTTGCCTTTACCAGGGCAAGAAGCGCACTTTGTAATGGCGCCAGAATTGCGAAAGCGTTTGATGCAAAATGTAGAGCTACAAAAACTACAGCCTAAAATGGCAGGTGTGTTGGCTTTGTTTTACCCAGATGATGAATTAGTCACGCGCTTTGCGTTGATCTTGCGAAAGACCTATCGAGGGGTGCATTCTGGGCAAGTGGGGCTTCCCGGGGGGAAGAAAGAAGAAGAAGATCACGATTTTGAGGCCACCGCGCTTCGAGAAACGGAGGAGGAGATAGGCGTATTGCGCAGTAAGATTCGAGTCATTAAAGAACTGACAGAGGTGTTCATTCCGCCCAGTAATTTTGTTGTGAAGCCTTATCTAGGTTTTACCGAAGAAAGACCGCAGTTTCAGCTGCAGCCAGATGAAGTGGAAGACATTATCGAAGTGTACCTTCAAGAGCTTTTGGAAGACGCCAATACCACGGTACAGCAATTGTCAACTTCCTACGCCAGTAAAATCCAAGTTCCAGCTTATAAGCTTCAAGGTCAGGTAGTTTGGGGCGCAACGGCCATGATGCTCAGTGAACTTAAGGAACTTTTAAGAGGAGCTCTCTAGTGGTTTTAATATATTTGCTTTTCCTCCAATCCATAAAAATTCATGGGATTATTTAAAGAAAATCCTTTTGGTCATATCCTTTTTCTGAAAAAATGGCTCATTCGTATCGCGGGTTTGATGACCCATCAGCGCTATCGTGGTTTCAATGAATTGAATATTGAAGGTTCGGAAATCATCAAGACTTTACCTGAGACCAATGTGCTTTTTGTTTCCAACCATCAGACCTATTTTGCAGATGTGGTGGCCATGTTTCACGTATTCAATGCAAGTTTAAGCGGTCGTGTAGATTCTATCAAGAATGTAGGCTATTTGTGGCGTCCAAAACTGAACATTTACTACGTGGCGGCCAAAGAAACCATGCGCTCCGGATTTCTTCCAAAAATACTGTCATATGCTGGAGCCATTACAGTAGAGCGCACCTGGCGAGAAGCTGGAAAAGACATTCAGCGGCAAGTAAAATTCAGCGATATTTCCAACATTGGAAAAGCCCTTGACGACGGTTGGGTGATTACGTTTCCCCAAGGAACCACCAAACCTTTTAAACCGATACGAAAAGGAACGGCCCACATTATCAAGCATTACAAACCCTTGGTGGTGCCTATCGTCATTGATGGTTTCCGGAGGTCGTTCGACAAGAAAGGGCTACTCATCAAGAAGAAAGGCATTTTACAATCGATGGTGATCAAAGAACCGCTCCAAATCGATTATGAAAACGAGTCTATTGATGAAATTGTAGAGAAGTTAGAATACGCCATCGAGCAACATCCATCCTTTCTCAAAGTACTTCCGGAAGAAGAATTGAACGCTTACGAAGAACTCAACAAAAAACGGCAGTGGCGCTACTAAAAGTCTAACTGTTTTAACTCCTTATAATTTCGTTTCAGTTTTCTGAGGAACAAGCCGTAGAATAAGAAATAGAGCAAGGCGGCTAGTCCAATCAGAAATGCTGTGAGTAAAAGACTGATACCCACCACCAAGGTGTAGATACCAAAGGTGCTATCGCCTGCATTTATCTTTTCCGTAAGCAAGTCTTGAATATCAGGGGTACTCAGCATCGAAACGATCAAGAAATACACCAAGAAAACGGCTGAAATGCCCAGCATGATGGTGATGTACAGCCGAACGGTTTTTCTGGTCTTCATGATATTTTCCATCAAAGCTTTGGCACTTTCAGTGGCCGAAATAGAGCGATAATAGGTAAAGAAACGGTACATGAAATAGATGAGGATGACAAAAGAGACTACTTCCAATAGCATGACTTCGCTAACCATATCCAACTTCTGATAGGGGTCGTTCTCACTTTTGAAGAATTTGTAGGCAATAACGCCAACAATAGACACAAAGAACTCAATCACACTCACGATGAAGATCCATTTCACGGAAGTCGACGATTTTTTGAGTAATAACTTATAAATGTCGCCTTTGGTCAATTTCGGAAAGTCATCCGTCTTCCCTTTTTGCCAGTCCTTTTTTAGCAGCTCTAACTCTTCCATACACTTAGGGGGTTACGATTTGCTTTAGTTTTGTCTTAATTCTGTTCATTTTAACCCGGGCGTTCACTTCCGTGATACCCATGGTCTCTGAAATTTCTCGATAGCTTTTGTCTTCCAAATACAGGAAGACCAAGGCCTTTTCAATGTCGCTTAGTTGTTTGATGGCCTTGTACATCACCTTGAGTTGTTGCTCTTCCGAATCGTCATATTCTTCAGACTGTATTTTGAACTCAAAGTTCTCGTACGAACTGGTATCCACTGTTCGCTTCGATTTTCGATACAGCGTAATGGCTGTATTCAGAGCCACTCGATACATCCAAGTACTGAACTTTGCATCGCCTCTGAATTTAGGATACGCTTTCCACAGTTGTATAGTGATCTCTTGAAACAGGTCGTTGTGTGCATCTTGGTCTGAGGTATAGATACGACATACCTTATGAACAATATTCTGGTGCTTTTCGAGCTCTTCAACAAACTGATGTTCGAGTTCCTTTGTCAAGGTTGATGGGTTAGCTTTAGAGATGAGTAGGAAAACAAGGGGCAATGTTACAAAAATTGTAAACTATTTTAGACGCAACCCTCTTTGGAATTTGAAAGAACCGCTATTTTTGCCAAAACACATTAGATGAATATTCCCAGGTCGAGTCTTCCGCGCATTGTCATTATTGGTGGTGGTTTTGGAGGTGTTTCTTTGATGAATGCTTTGGTGAAAAAGGAAGTGCAGGTGGTATTGTTGGATATGCACAACTACCACTGTTTCCAACCGTTGCTGTATCAAGTTTCCACGGGCGGATTGGAGCCTGACTCGATCGCGTATCCTTTGCGAAAAATATTGCAAGATGCTCCAAACTTCTATTTCCGCATGGCGAAAGTGGAGGAAATTCAACCAGCGCAACGCAACCTTATTACTGATATTGGCGAACTTCAATACGATCATCTCGTCATCGCTACGGGCTCGAAGACCAGCTTTTTTGGAAATCAGAATATTCAGAAGCACGCCATGCAAATGAAGACCGTACCTCAGTCGCTCAATTTGCGAAGTTTGATTCTCGAAAATTTTGAAGAAGCCATTCTTACAGACGATCTTAACGAGCGCAATGCCTTGATGAATTTTGTGATTGTAGGTGCTGGACCCACAGGCGTTGAGCTTGCGGGTGCCTTAGCCGAAATCAAAAAAGGAATTCTTCCCAAAGACTACCCAGATCTCGATACCCGAATGGTGCAAATCAATTTGGTGCAAGGTGCAGATCGTATCCTACCTGCTATGAGCGAAGTAGCTTCCGAGAAAGCTGAAGACTACCTGCAAAAACTAGGTGTGCAAGTGTGGAAGAACCTTAGGGTAACCGATTACAACGGAAGAACTGTGCTTACCAATACCCAGATTTCCTTCGAAGCGGCTACGGTGGTGTGGGCGGCAGGTGTAGAGGGGGCGCTGATCAAAGGATTGGAAGCCACAGAAAGCAGTGATCGAAAGCACAGACTGTTTGTCAACCAATTTAACGAGGTCAAAGGCTGCGAAAATATTTATGCCATTGGTGATATCGCCTTAATGCAAGATGATACGTATCCCAACGGCCATCCAATGATGGCACAACCCGCTATTCAGCAAGGAAAGGCATTGGGGAAGAACTTAGTAAGAAAGATTAACGGCAAGTCGATGAAGGCTTTTTCCTATCGCGACAAAGGGGCCATGGCTACTATTGGCCGTAACAAGGCTGTGGTAGACTTGAAGAACGTGAAATTTCAAGGAGTTTTCGCATGGTTCGTTTGGATGTTTGTACACCTTTTTTTCCTCATCGGTTTCAGAAATCGTGCAGTGGTCTTTATCAATTGGGTCTACAATTATATTCGTTTCGATCGGGAAGCCAGATTGATCATTCGGCCCTATAAGCGAAAGTAGCTTCGGTTATACCTAATCGTCTTTCAGACTGGAAAGTACTCGTTCCTCAATGATCAAACCAAAGATCATTAAGAAATTACCGATGCCATGTGTTGGCATGATAAGATAATCAGTAAACGGGATGGGCTCAGCGAACTTCTCAAGTGCCACAATACTTTCAGAAAGCATGAAGATGAGTGCCCCAAGAAAGACGAGGTAAAAACTCAAGCGATTCACTTGTTGCCAACGAAAAAACGCCGCCTGAAGCATATTGAACGCCATGATCATAAAGAAGATGATCGGGTAGAAATAATCACCCACACCGTCCACAATGGCGCGCATGAAAAAGAAAGCGTAGGCTAGCACAAAAGCGGAGAAGAGAAGGACACGTCCAAACTGATATTCTACCTTTTTTTGGAAGAGAAAGATATATACCATATTGGCTAATAGAAAGAAGCTAAAACCCAATAAAAAGAAAATGGAATCTTCAAACGACAGAAAGAAAACGTCTCCCAACCAAAGAAAAGCAAGCAGAAGCAGCATGAGTTTCTTTTTACGAGTGGAAAGTACTTCCTTGTTGTAAAATGTAAACAAGATCAAGGAGCTCATTACCGAAGGTTTCGTAAGCACCCTGATCGACTGTATCGCTTCTATATTTACCGCCACCACAT
>CAWUKP010000026.1:0-15598 GCA_963922975.1 uncultured Spongiivirga sp.
GTTTTGTACGGAATCGTTACGAATACACTAAAAAACAATAAGATGAAAAAGATACATTCTACCATACTTGCATTACTCTGTGTCACTGCTCTGGCTGCACAACTGAGAGGCAACCAACAAATTGAGACCCGCAGTTTCCCGATGTCTGACATCCAGACCATTAAAATCAATTTCTATACAGAAGTGATTATCGATGCGGCTGCCGAAGAAGCGTATCTAGAGATTACCACAGACGGTAATCTGTTTGATAAGATCGAAAAAAGTAATCAAGACGGTATCCTTCAACTAGATCAGCTAGAATGGATCAAGCCTTCGATTCGCGGACTAGTCAAAATTGGCGCCCCTAATTTGGAGGTAGTAGAACAAGGTACACACGAGATCACTGTGGTCAAAGGTCTGAATCGAGATACGTTCAGAGCCTTTGCCAAAGTCGGCACCATTAGATTAGAGGGAAACGTGATTGACCTTCGCCTGATGGCCGAAGTAGGCAACATTGACGCCACGAAGGTAAAAACAAGCAAGGCATCTGTCAATGTTTGGGGTGGCGGAAAAGCTGAAATTGGTACGGTGAATACGCTTTACGCTGATATTTCAAATGACGGTCAGCTGATTTGCGCTTCCCTCCCGAAAGACTTGAAGAAAAAGTTGAGAAGTGGAGGACAACTTAAGGCAAAAGATGAAGTGGCGCAACTTAAAAACCCAAGTGCCAAGTACATTCAATTCAAAATCAAAAACAACTCTAACCACCGATACGATTTTGTGGTTTCAGGCCCGAAACCAGAAGGAGGAAGATTTGGTTATGGCTTTCCGCTACGCGCTGGACAATCTAGAGCTGAAACTTGGACGGTTGGCACCAAGGTCTATAAGACCAATTCGTTGGGCATTCGAAAGCTTTTGGTAACCATCAAAGCCGAAGATGAAGGAACTACGGTGCCGCTATTTGACTAGATTACACAAATGAATAAGCCTGCCTATGTCAGCTTTTTTAATGGGTGTAGATTCTTTTTCATAGTTTTAAGGACTAACTAATGCTTTTCAACCTATGAGAAACAATCACTATGACCTCGGATTATTAATCCTGAGAGTTGGCTTTTCTGCCTTAATGCTTACCCATGGCTGGGGAAAGTTTCAAATGCTTATTGAAGGCAAAGGAGCTGAGTTCCCAGAAGTACTAGGAATGCCAGGTATGCTATCGCTCATATTAGCGGTTATTGGCGAGTTTATTGCTCCTATTTTAATCATTCTAGGGATTAAAACGAAAATTTCTAGTCTTTTCCCCATTGTAACCATGGCGGTTGCGGCCTTCGTGATACATGGCAGTGATCCATTCGGGAAAAAGGAGTTTCCACTCCTCTATCTAATCGGTTTTCTAGCCATCTTTTTAATGGGAGGCGGGAAGTTTAGTATTGATGGCAGAAGAGGATAATTTATACAAAACCTTTAAACGCAAAAAGCGAGTCTTCGGATTCGCTTTTTTAGTTGAATATCTTCACCAATAGTTCTTGTAGCAAATCTTTGGTAGGAAGATTACTGGCTCCAACACCTTTGCTTTTGACATCTGCTTCTCGTAAATGTGAAACTATCTGGCTGGTTTTTTTCATAGGAAAATGATGCGCAGCACTTTGATATTCAGAAACGAAATACGGATTGATGCGTAAAGCGGAAGCCACGCTCCGCTGTGATTTATCATTCAAACCGTGGTAATGCAATAGTTGAGAAAAGAAATTGTGCAACAAAGATATCGTCACTACCGTTGGGTTATCTTTTGGGTTCTGGGCGAAGTAATTAATAATGCGATACGCTTTGGTTTGATTGCGCTCCCCAATCGCCTTTCGCAATTCAAAATTGTTGTAGTCCTTACTAATACCGATGTTTTCTTCAATCACCATCGGCGTAATCTCGCTGCCTTCTGGTAACAACAGTTGTAGCTTTTTGAGCTCGTTGTCGATCTTGCCAAGATCAGTACCAAGAAATTCTACCAACATTTGCGTAGCCTTCGGCGTGATCTTGTACTTTCGTCCAGCCAACACTCGGCGAATCCACTCGCCTACCTGATTTTCATACAACTTTTTGGATTCGTAAACGACCCCTGTCTTCTTCGCATTCTTGTACAATGCTTTTCGCTTGTCGATCTTTTTGTACTTGTAGCATAGGACCAAAACCGTGGTAGGTTGCGGTTTAGCTGCGTAGTCGCTCAGCTTTTCAATGGTTCGAGCGAGATCTTGCGCCTCTTTCACAATCACCACCTGTCGTTCTGCCATCATCGGATAGCGCTTGGCGTTGGCGATAATCTCATCAACGCTTACATCTCGACCATAGAGAATCATTTGGTTGAATCCCTTCTCCTCTTCAGAAAGCACTTGATCTTCGATATAATCCGCAATTCGATCAATATAGTACGGCTCTTCCCCCATCAACACATATAATGGCGCCACATTACCTGCTGCAATGTCTTTGGTCAGTTGCTTTATTTCCTCCAAACTAGCTGCGGATTTATCAATTTATTCAGTTTCTTTGAGGGATGATTGCATTGAACTTTCCCCACTACTCCTTTCGATTCAAAAGTAGCGAAAATAAGACCTACATCTTTGACATCGTGCGTAAAAAATTCGTGGTCTTGCAGCCCGAAGAGTGGGTACGTCAGCACGTGGTTCATTACTTGATTCAAGAAAAAAAATATCCACATTCTTTAGTCCAGGTTGAAAAACAGTTGACAATTAACGCGCTCAAGAAACGATACGATGTAGTGGTATTTAAACCCAATGGCGATATCCTATTGATCGTGGAATGCAAGGCACCTTCGGTAGAGATCAAGCAAGAAACCTTCGACCAAATAGCGCGCTACAATTTGGCATTAGGTCCCCAAACACTGATGGTGACTAATGGTTTGCGCCATTTTTTCTGTAGAATGGATTACGAAGCAGAAAACTATCAGTTTTTGCCAGAACTTCCCGATTATCGTTAGCTTTGCCAGCTGAAAAGAAAACCAATACGCCCTCTTTGAAATTCGCCATTGTCATATTAAACTGGAACGGCCGCTCCTTATTGGCGGAATTCTTGCCTTCTGTCGTGAGTAATTCAGGGGATGCGAGTATCTACGTAGCCGACAATGCTTCTTCCGACGACTCCGTGAAATTTATACAAGAACAATTTCCAGAAGTACGTATCATTCAGAATGCTCATAATTGGGGATTTGCCAAAGGGTACAATGAAGCTCTGAAGCAAGTATATGAAGACGTCCTATGCTTGCTGAATTCAGATGTAGCTGTTACTGCCCACTGGCTGGAGCCGATCAAGAAACAATTTGCGGCTTCACCCGAAACAGCCATCATTCAACCTAAGATTATCGATCAACGCACTCCAGAATATTTTGAATATGCGGGAGCCGCAGGCGGTTTTATTGATAAACTGGGCTATCCCTATTGCAGGGGACGTATCTTTCAAGAAATTGAAAAAGATACCGGTCAGTATGACGATATAAAGGAAATCTTTTGGGCAACGGGAGCCTGCATGTTCATTAAAAAAGACGTATTTCAACAGCTGGGAGGTTTTGATGAGGATTACTTTGCGCACCAAGAGGAAGTGGATCTTTGCTGGCGTGCGCACAACCAAGGCTTTAATGTTCAGTATGTGGGGGCGTCAAAAGTATTGCATGTGGGAGGTGCCACGATGGCCAATATGAATCCAAAAAAGACCTTTCTGAATTTCCGAAACTCTTTATACAGCATTACCAAAAACCTACCTAAACGCTACGTTGCCAAATTGATCTTTATCAGATTGCTTCTAGACGCCTTGGCTGCCATTCGCTTTATTTACAGATTGGAATTCGCTCACTTTCTAGCGGTTTTCAAGGCACATCTTAGTTTCTATCGCAATTTGCCAAAAACTTTAAAAAAGCGTGGAAATACTAAAAAATTCGTAAAATACCATGGTGTGGCATCCATCGTATGGGACTATTTCGTAAAAGGTAGAAAGACCTTTACTGAATTGAAGTAGCCGCCGCAGCCAATTTTTTGTTAAGCTACTTCTTGAGTCTTTTAAATTTAATACTTTTGGACTGTTAAATTTCCATTGAAAGATTTACAAAACCTATGTACTTATGAGAAAAGCACTCTTATTAACTATTACCGCCGCTTTAGCCCTTTCTTCCTGTGTTTCTAAAAAGGAATTTGCCGCGCTTGAAGCGGAAAACAAGCAGAATAAAGATCTTCTAAATTCAGCAACCGTAAAATTAAATTCATGTCTGGAAGAGCGTGCTTCTGCCGTTGCCGAAGCCAATGCGTTAAGAGATCGTGTAAACGACCTGAAGAACCAGACAACCAACCTTATAGAGAGCAACAAAGAACTGACGTTGCTTACTTCTAAGGGTGCATCGAACGTTGAAAAAACATTGGAGAGTCTGAAAGAAAAGGACTTGAAAATTTCAAGATTGCAAGACGCTTTGACCAAAAAAGATAGCGTTACGCTAGCATTGGTTACAAGTTTTAAGCGTACGATCGGTATCGACGACCCAGATATTCAAGTAAATGTCGAAAAAGGGGTTGTTTTCATCTCTATTGCTGATAAACTGCTCTTCAAAACAGGTAGCTACCAAGTTTCTGGCAAAGCCAAAGAAGTGCTTCAAAAAGTAACGACTGTAGTAAACGAGAAGCCTAGCTTTGAGGTGATGGTAGAAGGTCATACAGATGATGTACCATACAAGAGCGGGGTGTTGCAGGACAACTGGGATTTGAGTGTAAAGCGCTCCACCTCTATTGTTCGCGTGTTGATGGACCTCGGTGTGAAGCCTGAGCGTTTGATCGCTGCGGGTAGAAGTTCATTTGTTCCATTGGTGAACAATGACACTGCCGAAAACAGAGCAAAAAACCGTCGCACGAGAATTGTAGTACTTCCGAAAATCGACGAGTTCTACGATATGATTGAGCAAGAAATGAAGGCCCTTGAGGCGCAAGGCGGTAACTAAACATTTCCACATATACGATTTGAAAAGCAGCCAAATGGCTGCTTTTTTTATCCTAAAATATCCTCCGCAGTGCCTTTGCCTTCTCGGATAATCTCAGGTTCATAGCTGGTCAAATCGATTACGGTAGACGCTTCATTATCGCCGTAACCGCCATCAATAACCAAATCTACCAGATTATCCCATTTCTCATAGATCAATTCTGGATCTGTGGTGTATTCAATCAATTCGTCTTCATCGTGAATAGACGTTGATACAATCGGGTTGCCGAGTTCTTCCACAAGCTTTCTGGCAATAGTATTATCTGGCACCCGAATACCCACCGTCTTCTTCTTCTTAAACACTTTGGGAAGATTGTTATTACCAGGAAGAATAAACGTATAAGGCCCAGGTAGTGCCCGCTTCAAGATTTTGAAGGTAGGCGTATCGATCTGTCTTACATAATCGGAAAGATTGCTTAAATCTGCACATATAAAGGAAAAATTGGCCTTTTCCAATTTCACTCCTTTAATTCGTGCAATGCGCTCAAGCGCACGTGTATTGGTAATGTCGCACCCCAAGCCGTACACCGTATCCGTTGGATAGATGACCAGGCCGCCATCACGCAACACCTTCACGGCTTTGGCAATCTCCTTCGGATTCGGATTCTCCTCATATATTTTGATAAAATCAGCCAATCACTTCCAATTTAGCAAAACGCAATAACAATTTTTTGACACCTCCGTTTTCAAACTTGATCTCTGCCTTCTTATCGTTACCAACGCCTTCAATTTTGAGGACTTCTCCTCTGCCAAATCGCGTATGATTCACTTTGTTTCCGACAGCCAAATCTCCTTCAAAAAGCGAACTCGTACTTCCGTTGGTTTCGGCAGCGGGTTTCAATTTTCGAAGCTTCCGAAGTTGAGCTTCGGTCGGACGATTTCTTCCTGGCGGCGTAGAAGAAACTGGTTTTTTAAGGCGAAGTTTGCTCTTGTCGATCTCTCCGAAAATATCAGTGTCTATCAACGGTTTGAAGCGATAATCGTCTTTGGGCGTGATGTACTCCAGAAACTGATCTTCAATTTCTTCAATAAATCGACTAGGCTCAGCATCGATCAATTTACCCCATCGATAACGACTTTGAGTATAGGTCAAATAGGCTTGTTTTTCTGCGCGCGTCAGTGCCACGTAAAACAGGCGTCTTTCTTCTTCCAATTCGCTACGTGTGTTCATGCTCATGGCCGAAGGAAAGAGCTCCTCTTCCATACCTACAATATACACGAACGGAAACTCCAATCCTTTCGCTAAGTGAATGGTCATCAAAGCTACACGATCATCATCTCCTGTGTCCTTATCCAAATCTGTAGCTAGAGCCACATCTTCCAAGAATTCATTCAAGTCGCCTTTAGCCCCATCGATTTCCTGTTGACCCTCTACAAAGTCTTTGATACCATTCAGCAGTTCTTCGATATTCTCGATGCGAGCAATCCCTTCAGGGGTGCCGTCTTTTTTAAGCTCTAAAACCAAACCTGTTTTCTTGGTCACCAAATCCGTGATTTCAAAAGCGCTTGCATTTTCGTTGAAAATTTGAAAGCTTTTGATCATCGTGACGAAATTTTGCAACTTGGTCTTTGTACCCGAATTAATCTTCAAATCAACCTTGTCGATGTGTTCCAATACTTCAAAAATGCTTCGGTCGTATTGTTTGGCAGCCACGATGAGTTTATCGACGGTAGTTTGCCCAATACCACGTGCTGGATAATTGATGATGCGCTTTAAACTCTCTTCGTCTTTCGGATTCGTAATGACCCGCAGATATGCTAGTACATCTTTGATTTCTTTGCGTTGGTAGAAAGATAAGCCGCCATAAATACGATAGGGTATGTCTCTTTTCCGCAAGGCATCTTCAATGGCCCGCGACTGCGCATTGGTGCGATACAACACGGCAAAATCACCATTCATTAGTTGGTGATGCATCTTTTGTTCGAAGATGTTGCCTGCCACAAAACGACCTTCTTCTGCATCTGTCACGCTGCGGTGCACCTTGATCTTTCCTCCGTCGTCGTTGGCCGTCCATACCACTTTCTCCAGACGGTTTTTATTCTTCTCAATCACCGAATTAGCAGCATTTACAATGTTTTTAGTGGAACGGTAGTTTTGTTCCAAACGGTAGACCGCCACGTCTTCATAATCGCGTTGGAAATTGAGGATGTTATTGATATTCGCTCCGCGGAAGGCATAAATACTCTGTGAATCGTCGCCCACCACACAAATGTTCTGGAATTTATCCGACAAAGCACGAACGATTAAATACTGCGAATGATTGGTATCTTGATACTCATCCACCAAAATATACCGAAAGCGTTCCTGGTATTTCGCTAAGACAGCAGGAAACCGATTCAGCAACTCGTTGGTTTTCAACAAGAGATCGTCAAAATCCATCGCTCCTGCCTTGAAACACCGGTCGCAGTATTCTTTGTAGATATCACCCATACGAGGCCGCTTGGCCATGGCATCGGCTTCCACTAATTCAGGATTATTGAAATAGGCTCGAACGGTGATGAGACTATTCTTAAACGAAGAAATTCGAGAACGAATCTGCTTGTATTTGTAGATATCCTTGTCTAAGCCCATTTCCTTGATGATGGACGAGATCAAGCGATCAGAATCCTGTGTATCATAAATGGTGAAGTTACTCGGGTACCCAAGTTTATCTGCCTCAAAGCGCAAGATTTTGGCAAAAACGGAATGGAAGGTACCCATCCAAAGGTTTTTAGCTTCAGCACCTACAATTTCAGTAATTCGCTTCTTCATTTCGCGGGCTGCCTTATTGGTAAAGGTCAAGGCCAGAATGTTGAAGGAATCTACTCCGTGATGCATCAAGTTGGCAATCCGAAAGGTCAATACCCTCGTTTTTCCTGAACCCGCTCCGGCAATCACCATCAGTGGTCCGTCTTTGTGAAGTACGGGAGCCAACTGCGCTTCATTTAACTGTTGTAAATAGGCTTCCAAGGAGATAAATTTTCTACTGCGATCGAACCGTGAAATTAACCATTCTCCAAGGAAATTACTAGTCTGACGGGAAGAGTTATGCACAGATTTTTCAAACCGAAGAAATCCGCTTATCTTGGGAAATCTTTAATAGAAAAATCACTTAAAGAATAAAAGAACAGAAACCGTCAGTTCGAGTTTTTTGCCAAGAAAAGTATCGAGAACTCGGTTTCTGAAAAATGTAATTCTCGATACATCCCGACAAGTTGGGACACTCGAATTGACAATTTTTCTCAAACACAAGAAATTTCTTCATATGAAACAGCTTTTGATGGGATGTTTACTTTTCCCAATAGTAGTTTTTGCACAACAAGCATACGAAAAGGAAATCGATGCCATCGAATCAAAAGTGATCGAATGGCGACGAGATTTTCATCAGAATCCTGAGCTCTCCAATAGAGAGTTTAAAACGGCTGAAAAAATTGCCGCGCATTTGAAGTCTTTGGGCATTGAAACCCAAACCAATGTAGCGAAGACGGGAGTGGTCGGGATTTTAAAGGGAAATCGCCCAGGTAAAGTACTGGCGTTGCGAGCGGATATTGATGCCTTACCCGTCACTGAACGTACCGATGTTCCTTTTAAATCTAACGTAACTACCAAATTCAGAGGTGTAGAAACGGGTGTGATGCACGCATGTGGACATGATACGCACATTGCTATTTTGATGGGCGTGGCAGAATTGTTTGCCAAAAACAACGATTTCCCTGGTACCATCAAGTTCATCTTTCAACCCGCTGAAGAAGGTGCGCCTCCTGGTGAGGAAGGTGGCGCCGAGTTGATGGTCAAAGAAGGCGTGCTTGAAAACCCAAAGGTAGATGCCATTTTTGGACTGCATATTTCTGCGGGCTTAGATGTTGGCAAAATTCATTATAAACCTGGAGGGGCCATGGCCGCCTCTCAAAGTTTTGAGATACACGTGAAGGGCAAACAAAGTCATGGCTCACGTCCGTGGGCCAGCGTAGACCCTATCATGGCCTCTGTTAAAATTATCGACGGATTACAAACACTGGTAAGTCGTGAAATGGACTTGACCAATGAAGGCGTTGTGCTTTCAATTGGAAAAATAACTTCTGGTGTGCGCAGCAATATCATTCCTGAGGAAGCGCATATCGTGGGAACATTGCGCACCTTAGATTATGGAATGCAAGCCCAGATCAACCAGCGCATGCGCGAAATGGTTCCAGCCATTGCGAAGGCATATCGTGCAGAAGCCACCATTGAGATTGCGAAAGGTTATCCTATCACCTACAACGACGAAGCCCTGACTGCTCAAATGCTACCGTCTTTGCAAAAGGTAGCTGGTGATGAGAATGTCATCTTGGCCAGGGCCATTACCGGCGCTGAAGATTTCTCCTTTTTTCAAAAGGAAATTCCAGGATTTTACTTCTTCCTTGGAGGAAAACCTGTGAACGTCCCTGCCAACGAAGCTGCCCCACACCATACGCCTGATTTCTACATCGACGAAAGCGGCATGAAGCTAGGCGTACAGGCCTTTGTGCAGATGACGTTGGATTATTTATCAAACTAACATGAATGAATTCCTTTCTTTTCTGGGCAGTATTCCTTGGTGGGTTTGGATTCTAGTGGTGTTGGCTATAGTTGCCATTCGCGATATCTTTTTTCAGCGGGCACATACCATTAGTCATAATTTTCCCATCATTGGTCACTTTCGATACATGCTTGAAAGCATCGGCCCAGAATTGCGGCAATACCTTGTGGCCAACAATCGCGAAGAATTACCGTTTAACCGCATCGAGCGGGGCTGGATTTATGCATCTTCCAAAAACGAAAATAATTACGAGGGCTTTGGTACAGACCGCGACATCTACACCCATCAATATCATTTCATCAACAACGCGATGATTCCCTTCGAACTTAAGGAAGGGCATCCCAACAAGGAGGACAAGAGTTTTTTACCCTGTGCCAAGGTCATGGGGGCGTATCACCAACGAAAAAAGCCTTTCCGACCTGCTTCTGTTATCAATATTTCGGCCATGAGCTTCGGTTCTTTATCGGCAAAAGCAATAGAATCGTTGAACAAAGGTGCGCTGAAGGCAGGTGCTTACCACAATACAGGAGAAGGCGGACTTTCCTCCTATCACTCCCATGGTGCCGATGTGGTCTTTCATTTTGGAACCGGTTATTTTGGCGTTCGGGATGAAGCTGGAAACTTTTCCATGGAGAAGATGAAAGCGTTGGTCGAAACCAATCCACAGATCAAGGCCATTGAGGTGAAACTCTCGCAAGGCGCCAAACCCGGGAAAGGAGGCGTGCTTCCTGGGAAAAAAATTACCAAGGAAATTGCAGAGATACGAGGTGTTCCGATGGGGAAGGATGTCCTATCACCCTCGTCGCATACCGCTTTTTCAAGCGTCCCTGAACTGGTAGACTTTGTAGAGGCCATCGCTCAGGAAACTGGACTGCCCGTAGGCATCAAAGCTGCCATTGGAAAATTAGATCAGTGGAAAGAGTTGGCTAACTTGATGAAGGAATCGGGCAAAGGGCCAGATTTTATTACCATCGACGGCGGTGAAGGTGGTACCGGAGCTGCACCACCAAGTTTTGCAGATCATGTTTCACTACCTTGGGTTTACGGATTCAGTGATGTGTACAAGATTTTCAAGGAAACAGGCATTGCCGACCGAATCGTATTTGTAGCCAGCGGAAAATTAGGCTTTCCTGCCAAGGCAGCCATGGCTTTTGCGATGGGTGCGGATGTGATCAATGTTGCGCGAGAAGCGATGATGAGTATCGGTTGTATTCAGGCACAGATTTGCCATACCAATCGCTGTCCCGCGGGAGTGGCTACACAGAAGAAGTGGTTACAGAATGGCATCGATGTCACCTTAAAATCAGAACGCGCCAACCGCTATTTTCAAACCTTTCGGAAAGAGTTGTTGGAAATTACGCATGCCGCAGGTTATGAACATCCCTGTCAATTTACCATGGATGACGTGGACATCAGTTTGGGAGATCGAAATCTAACACAAACCTTAGCGAGGACCTATTTGTATAATAAAATGCCCGTTCCTTTTGAAAACATGCAACAATTGAAAGACTGTATCTATCTCGGCGGAAAAACAGCGTAATCCTTGAAAATTTCATTGAAAACTTTAAGTCATTCTTATAGTGTGCTTCTTCTTTTGGGATTGCTACTGTTGTTACTGGGAATTTACGTGTATAGGTCTTCAGAACAGGATAGCCTGGTAGTTAATTTTGGAGCTACATATGTTGTTACAGCCTACGCAAATGTGTTCTTTTTTTGGACAATTTCTTTTTTTATTATGGGTCTTGTCTATTTCATTTTTAGCGCTTTCAAAGTTCAACTAGTTACACTGTTGACGAAGCTTCATGTTGGAACCAACATCATAGGGATGCTAGGAACCTTTTATCCCTTCATCTTAGAACTGTATAAAGGAAAGCCTTATTTTCACTACAGTAGAACTTCAAGTGACTACACATTTCTTAGCGATCCCAACTTTATCGTTTTGATCAGTTTGCTTTTGGTTATATTCGTACAACTACTGTTTTTAATCAATATCATCATTGGAATTTTTAGATCGTTAAAATCATGAACGAAGAACGTGTTGTTGAACTACTCCTCTATTTGTTGCCAGCCATCGTTACCGGTGTAATAGCGTTGTATTTTTTTAATGGCCATACCAAAAACGAAGAAGGCCGCAGACGGTATTTGCTGCATAAAGACTCTCAAAAAACCATTCTCCCCGTACGCATGCAGGCATATGAGCGCATGGCGTTGTTTCTAGAGCGCATTACTCCTCAAAAGCTTTTGCTTCGTGTAACGCCTATTTCTACAAACAAAGACAATTACGAAGATTTGTTGGTGAAAAGCATTGACCAAGAATTTGAACACAATATCGCACAACAGATTTACGTGAGTGAAGATTGTTGGAATATCATCAATGCCGCCAAGAATGCCACGATACAATTGATTCGGAAAGCGGCTATGGGAGCAGAGAATGCTGATAAGCTAAGAGAAGATATTTTAAATGAACTTTTGGAGAAACCGGCACCTTCTACAGCAGCACTTTCCTTTTTAAAAAAGGAAGTGAGTGAGCTTTATACCTAAGACAAACTTTTTCAAAAAATATACTACTAAAACGCCTTTGGACAAATCCAAAGGCGTTTTATCATTTCTACATCAGCACTAACTAGTTCGCAGCTTTGGCAAAGCGATAGGAAACACCTACCATCACCATTGAAGTGGTCATATCATAGGAAACTTCACTTCCAGGGATGGCCCCAAAAGGTGGAAAGGCTTCTGCGAATCCCGGATTGAGCAGAGGGCCTGAGGTGCTTCCACTACTGGTTCCATAATGAAACACTCCATCAAATGAAATAGTATCACTCGGTTGATAACTCAAACCGAATTGAAAAGCGTTCTTAATAATAGCGGTTGCAGGTACATTGAAAAAAGCCACATCACTATTAATTGGATTGCTGCTAAAGGTATACCCCACACGAAGTGGAAGTTTGTCAATTCCTTTGTATTGTACCCCCGCCGAAACAATGGAGATATTCTCCCAACCAAATCCTATTACTGAAGCATTGGGCGTCCATCCTACTTCAGAAAAACCTTCCGTGTTCTCATAGTCGACCAAACGATAATCTAGCGCCAGATCAAAATCAGCCTTCGAGTATCCGAGACCAAAGGAAAGAATGGCTGGATAGTTCATTTGGAAGTCATTGCTTCCTTCTGAGCCGTCCAAATAGGTATTATCAAACTCAAAATCGCCGAAGGATTGTGTGGTTTTGTACGAAACACCAGCCTTCAATCCTTTTCCAGAATCATAATACAATCCAATTTGACCACCATAACCTAGGGCCGTAGCGCGGTCCGCAGAAGGGTAGCCTGCCATCGTTGGGTTTGCCGTAGGATTGGGCATTAGTTCCAAGCTAGCATAATTAAAGGTGGGCTGCACACCAATGGCAAAGGTCTCGGAAAGTTCATAAGCCCAGGTAAACCCAACTTGCAGCAACGAATAGTCCGATTCGATACGTCCAAAACCACCCATACTCTGCGGTGCGTTGATCGGATTGTTCATGTTCTCAGGAAAGGTAACCCCGAAGCCACTGATTCCGAATGCTGAAACACCGAAAGTGTGCTTACTTGCTTCTCGCCCCCAAACAAAGGCCAAGTTTGGCAATGGCGAGAGCGGTCGGTCATCTTCTGTACGACCACTAAACACATTGCCTGTGGGTTCACCACTTGTATCGAATTCAGGAACTCTAGAACTCAATTCAGGTGATGAAAAGAAGAAACCAAGATCTAATTTCAAATGCCTTCCGTCAAAGGACGATACCGCCGCAGGATTCCAATGCAACGCACCAGAAATATCTAAGGGTTGCGCGGTTGCCGCTCCACCCATCGACATGTTCGTGGCTCCTACTCCTTGCATGATATGTCCTGCTTGAGAAAAGAGCCACGCGGCATTCATTAAAAGTGTTAAGGAAACAAACAAAGTTCTCATATGCAGTGTTTTTAAATTTCACAAGAACTTATGTCACAACATCTAGAGACCATTCCTGACCTCTGTTCAGGAAACCATTTTCACCTTTTCAAAGGCCCAAAAATTGAATGATTTACTACATAAGGCAGCTATATCCATAGCGAAATTATGGCAAAGGAATTCCTTAGAAAATGATAAAAATCATCAGTTTTTCTAGGGGAGTATGTGCTAAATGGAGCTCTGTGCCTCTTGATTTAGAGACTTGGCAAAAAGGAATCCTTTCTCCCACCATTGGGTCATCTCTTCCTTGTTGAAAATCAATGAATTGGTCGTCAAAATCGTAGGCGTATAGTAAAAATTAATGATGGCATCGTGATGCGCCGCGGCGTACTTTCCGATGCGAATATTTTGTTGTTCAATCCGGTCGATCATAAAGCCAAAAATATTGCTGATTAGCGAGAAAGGATTTTTGGAAGGCATTCTGTTGATCATGGTGGTTTCTGTGTGCAGGATGACGGCATCAATTTCAGTGGCCCCACGTTTAACGGCTTCTTCGATGGGAACGATACTACCCAATCCCCCATCGGCGTATTCACAGCCGTTTTTACGCACCAAACTCATAAAAGGTGTGTAATTGCAACTGATCCACACCCAGTCCAGAAATTCTTCGTAGGTCACCTCTTGAATCGACTTGTATTCTACCTGATTAAGCGAAAGATTAGACACGGTGACTACAATTTCCTTTTTGCTCAATTTCAACTGATAATAGTCCTTTTCCGTGAGTGTACGTGCAATCAATTTTCGCAAATTGTTACTCTCGCCAAAGGTCTTACTTCCTTTGATAAAATTACGCAGTACATTCCAGTGATTGATGCTGATATCGCGAACACCATACTTCTTCTCTTGAAAGATGAACGGACAGCGATCGAATATACTTTCTTGATTGACAGAAGTATATACCTGTTTGATGCGTTCTACTTCACCTAATGCCATGTGAGAGATCAACAAACTACCTGTAGAAGTGCCAATATAGATATCGTAGTCACGCGCCAACACTTGGCGTAAGTACTGAACCACACCTCCAGCAAAAGCACCTTTGCTACCACCACCAGATATGACTAATGCACGCTTCATTCTGCCAACTTTTTTTCGAGGAATTCGGCGCTATCTTGGGGCATTTGGGCTGTTAAGCTTTCGAAACGAGTGCGATAGGCTGTATCTCGAAGCAAGAAGTCTAAGAGTCGTCGAGATTGCGAATAAAAGCGCCAATTGTGATGTACGCAGGCATCCAAAAGATCTAGGAGATTTTGATCGGTAAACTTTTGAATTTGAAATAGATAGTAAAAGGCAAGCTGTCTGGTTTCGAAGCCTTCTCTGGGATGGGTATAGGAAGCGAGCTCTTCAAACAAGATAGTTTTATCTTCCTTATAATCAGGCGTTAAGATGGCCAACGTAAGCCAAAGCTGGCGGACGTTCTTATCATTAAAGCCAGTAACGTCTTTTGTTTTTTGGAGATAGCTGATTCGATCCTCTGGAAACTGCTGCCAGAGTTTTAACAGCGCGTTTTCAATATTGGCATAACTCTTACTCTTTAACGCTTCTTCGAAAAGAGGCTTACCGAATGCTGATATTGTATCTATAGATTTCACAACATCATGTACCGTTGGCTCTAAATGTTTCTCATATTCCTCTGTGAAATCTTCTCCAATTACAAGTAAGGTCTCTGGAAACTCTTTATTATGAAGCCATTTTTCTTTGAAAGATTCAATATCCACTTCTGTGACCTCTTCGACTATATTCAAGAAATCATTCGAATTAACAGTCTTATAACGAAATTGACTTATATACTGACTGACAGAACTACGAAAATCCCGATCTCCAATTAAATGGCGCAAATCGTGTAATGCCCAAGCGCCCTTCTGGTAGTACGTTTCACTTGTGGCACCTTCAGCAAGTAGCGGTTCTCCATTACCATCATCTGATAAGGCACTTAGCATTCCAGCCATTGTACTAAGCGTGCTTTTATAATACGAGTCTCCAAATAGTGCTCCTTCGGCCAAGTAGGAATAATAGGTCGCAAAACCTTCATGCAGCCAATGGTGTTCACTACTTTCCGCAGTGACCAAATTTCCAAACC
>CAWUKP010000027.1:0-15597 GCA_963922975.1 uncultured Spongiivirga sp.
TATGCCGGATTACGAATAACTAGCCAACCACTTTTTATAGAGAAGAGCGTGTTTTGAAAGCACGCTCTTTTTTTATGACTTCATTTGAACCATTGGATCAATCTAAGCCAAAAACTATTCCTATTTTTGCGTAGCAATTCTTCCTCATGAGTCAAGAAATCAGCAAACGTTATAGCCAACGCGGAGTATCTGCCGCAAAGGAAGACGTTCATCAGGCAATTCAACATATCGATAAAGGACTTTTTCCAAAGGCATTTTGTAAAATTGTACCAGATCACCTCAGCAATGATCCTGAATATTGTTTGGTCATGCACGCAGACGGCGCAGGTACCAAGTCTTCCCTTGCCTACATGTACTGGAAGGAAACGGGTGATCTCTCCGTCTGGAAAGGCATTGCCCAAGATGCGTTGGTGATGAATATTGACGATCTACTCTGTGTAGGTGCTGTAGATAATATTGTGCTTTCTTCTACCATAGGTCGCAATAAGAATTTAATTCCTGGTGAAGTAATTGCCGCACTAATCAACGGAACAGAAGAACTCCTAGCTGAGCTTCGTCAATTCGGCATTCAAATTCATTCAACTGGAGGCGAAACGGCCGATGTTGGAGATCTCGTCAGAACCATCATTGTAGACAGCACCGTTACCGCACGCCTACGCCGTGATGAAGTAATCGACAATGCCAATATTCAGGCGGGAGATGTCATTGTGGGACTCGCGTCTTACGGTCAGGCTTCCTATGAGCATACCTATAATGGCGGTATGGGTAGCAACGGACTCACTTCGGCTCGGCATGATGTCTTTCACAAAGTGCTTGCGGAAAAATATCCAGAAAGCTTTGATCCCAAAGTCCCAGAAGACTTGGTGTACACAGGTCAAACTTCGTTGACTGATGAAGTTACCGACGCGCCTGTCAATGCGGGCAAGTTGGTGCTTTCTCCTACCAGAACTTATGCGCCGATTATCAAGAAAGTGCTCTCTGAGGTTGAGCGCAAGCATATCCACGGTATGGTGCACTGCAGCGGTGGTGCACAAACGAAAATTCTGCACTTCATTGACCAGCTACATGTGATCAAGGATCAATTGTTTGAGACACCGCCTCTCTTCCGATTAATTCAGGAACAATCTGGAACAGACTGGAAAGAAATGTACCAGGTGTTCAATATGGGGCACCGAATGGAACTCTACGTCGCACCTGAGGTAGCGCAACATATCATTGATATTGCAAAAAGCTACAAGGTAGATGCTCAAATCATTGGTCGCGTGGAAAGTGCGTCTGAAAAAAAGCTCACCATCCAGAGTCCCTACGGTCAATTTGAATACCATTAGTCCCCAGATTCATTCCTCAAAATAATTGTAATTTTAGACGCTTTTGCATTTGCGCATATGTTAGAAAAACTTGAGATTGTTAAGCAACGTTTTGATGAGGTAACAGACCTCATAATACAGCCCGATATCATTGCGGATCAGAAGAGATATGTGAAGCTCAATAAGGAGTATAAGGATCTCAAGGTGATCGTGGATAAACGTGATATTTACAAAAGATTACTGGATAATATTTCAGAAGCCGAAGAAATCATTGCCGATGGAAGTGATGCGGAAATGGTAGAAATGGCCAAGATGGAACTGGACGACGCCAAGGAAAAATTGCCAAAGCTGGAAGAAGAGATTCGTTACTTGCTCATTCCAAAAGATCCTGAAGATGGAAAGAACGTCGTGATGGAAATCCGCGCGGGAACCGGGGGAGATGAAGCTAGTATTTTTGCTGGAGATTTGTATCGCATGTATACCAAATACTGTGAAGGCAAAGGCTGGAGCGTAAACGTCGTAGATTTCAACGAAGGAACCGTTGGAGGTTTTAAAGAGGTGATTTTTGAGGTGAATGGCGAAGATGTTTACGGAACGCTGAAGTTCGAAGCGGGCGTTCATCGCGTACAACGTGTACCACAAACTGAAACCCAGGGTAGAGTACATACTTCAGCAGCAACTGTTATTGTGTTGCCAGAGGCTGAAGAATTCGATGTTGAGCTAGATATGACCGAAGTTCGTATTGAGCGCACTACGTCAACCGGGCCTGGAGGTCAGTCGGTAAACACCACCTATTCGGCCATTAAATTACACCACGAACCCACTGGATTGATCGTTAGCTGTCAAGATGAAAAATCACAACACAAAAATCTGGAGAAAGCACTCAAGGTGTTGCGATCAAGACTGTATGAGATGGAATTGGCCAAGCGTCAAGCAGCAGACTCTGCCAAACGCAAGAGCATGGTAAGTTCTGGCGATCGATCTGCCAAAATTCGAACATACAACTATCCGCAAGGGCGTGTGACCGATCACCGTATTGGACTCACATTGTACGACCTTCAAAACATTGTGAACGGTGATATTCAGAAGATCATTGACGAATTAATGCTGGCTGAAAATACCGAGAAACTCAAGGAAGCCGGAGAAACCTTTTAAGTCTAAGCATTGGACACACAAACGCTCACTGATCAGATTCGAAAAAAGAAATCCTTCCTATGCGTTGGCTTGGACGTTGATGTCCAAAAGATACCACCGCATTTACACGCTGAGGAAGATCCCATTTTTGCTTTCAACAAAGAAATCATTGATGCTACCCAGCATCTCGCTGTAGCTTACAAACCAAATACGGCCTTTTACGAAGCCTACGGCCTTAAAGGATGGCAAGCGTTGAAAAAGACTATTGACTATTTGAATGCAACCTATCCAGAAGTCTTTACCATTGCAGATGCCAAACGAGGCGACATTGGTAATACGAGTAAAATGTACGCTCAGGCCTTTTTCGAAGACTTAGGTTTTGATTCGGTTACCGTTGCTCCTTATATGGGGAAAGACTCCGTGGAGCCTTTCCTAGATTTCGATGATAAACACACCATTCTCTTGGCGCTTACGTCTAATAAAGGCGCATTCGATTTTCAGGTGAAGAAAACGGAAGGGTTGGAGCTTTACAAACATGTTTTGGAGACCTCAAAACAATGGAAAAACAGCCAAAACTTGATGTACGTGGTGGGTGCTACCAAAGCCACCTTTTTACAAGATATTAGAAGAATTATTCCTAATAGCTTTCTGTTAGTGCCTGGAGTAGGCGCTCAAGGAGGAAGTTTGGAAGAGGTAGTTCGTTACGGTATGAATGATCAGATTGGTCTACTGGTCAACTCCTCCAGAGGAATCATCTATGCTTCATCAGGAACTGATTTTGCCGAGGCTGCTGCAGCCAAGGCGTACGACTTACAACAACAAATGGCTACCTACTTATAAGCCAACCGAGGCCAGTAATACTGACCCCGGACTGCTAACTCAAACGATCTAAAATCCTAGCAAGTACTTGCTGATTGAATTTCAAACCATCGGCAGTATGTACCGTGTATTGCGTTAGCGGCTTACTCCTTAATTGGCATAGCCAGGATTTTGTTCCAAATTCGGGTTGGCATCGCGCTCACGTTGCGGAATGGGCAGCACCAATGTACCGTCGTCGTAATTCAGAGCTCCCACATTTCCTTGTATTCGTTTGATATCATGAATGGCGAATCCTTCAAAGGCCAGTTCGCGTTTTCGTTCGTCCAGAATATCTTGTAATGTTAGTGCTCCAAGCGCCCCAGCGCCAGAACGGGCACGCAAGGCGTTGATTTCCTCTAAAGGTGAAAAACCAAGAGCGGTTCCTTCTCGAAGATTACACTCGGCTCTGATAAGATGCATCTCTGCAATTCTCAGAAACGGAATGTTCGCAAATTGTGATTGCCATTTGTTGGTATAGGTAGCGCCATAGACAAAACTTGCGCGTTCATCGTTCGCTGCATCGTCGTAGATGGTAAAGAACGAAGCATTAATTGCCACATCTCCGCGACCCCCGAAAGCTTGCGTTGCCCAAAACGTATTCATGTCATTAATACCATCTTGGCTGGTAATTTGCCAGGCGAAGATATCCTCACTTGCATCCCCATCGTTGTTAAAGGCAGCTGCAAAAGTGGTGGTTAGGAAATGACCACTATTACTAAGAACATCATGGGCAGCATCCCTAGCGGCAGCGTAATTATCCTGCTGAAGGTAGACACGCGCCAACAACGCCAACGCTGCATAACGATCTGCGAATTCTCCATTGCTCTCAGGAAGTAGGGTAGCCGCACTTTGCAAGTCGTTCAGAATTTGTGCGTAAACTTCTGCAACACTGTTACGAGCGGGTTCTGTGACGTCTTCTGGATCTAGAACAGCCTCTAGTACGATGGGCACCCCCAACTGATTATTGGCGGTACCACTTTCAAAGGGGAGGGCAAACAAACGCACGAGGTCAAAGTAAGCCAAAGCTCTTAAGAATTTGGCTTCTCCTTCCACGCGATTTCTTTCTGCGTCATCTTCAAATTTATCTAGATTGGCAATCACGATATTGGCTTGATTGTTCATTTCGTAGGCATTTAGCCAATAATTCGTTACAAAGGCGTTGGTGGTAACCACCGTTTTTCGATTGAGCTCATCGGGTTCAATAAAAGTTCCCGCCCAGGTCACGTCGCCCGAGTTCGCTAACAATTCCGAAGCGAGATTCAAACGCCCGCCGTAGCTTGCGGTTTGCGCCGCTTCATCATAGATGCCCACCAGTATATTCTGCACATTTGCCGCAGAACCTATGGCAATATCGGGCGTTAAACTTTGTTCGGGTTCTAAATTCAATCTGTCTTCGCAGGCAAACAAGCTGAGTGCGAAAACAAGGGTGATATATAAATTGATTCTTTTCATCTTGTTGTGTTTTAGAAGTCAATATTCAAAGTGAACGTATAGGTCTTGGCCGGAGGCGCGGAATAAAAAGTGATCCCGTTAACGATGTTGTTGTTCCCATTGAAGTCTGCCGTCGATTCTGGGTCGTAACCGTCAAAGTCTGTAAAGGTCAAGAGGTTGAAACCTGTAAAGCCTATGCGTAATCGATCAATAAACATGTTTTCGGTGAACTTTCTGGGAAGCGTATAGCCCAGCGATACGTTTCTAAGTCTGATGAAGTCAGACTCCTGCAAGTATCGGCTTGAGTTTTGGTTTCCGTTGGAACCGCCTAAGCGCGCTTGCGGAACATCGGTAATATCTCCGGGTTGCTGCCATCTTCGCAGTTGATCTCGCGATTGGTTGTCGAAAAAGTTTCCACTTGAAGATTGAAAACGTCCTGCATTATTGTAAAGCGAAGCACCCCATTCCCCTTGAAATGTAAAAGACAAATCCACATCCTTATACCGAAAGGTGTTCGTGATTCCGCCGATCAAATCAGGAAATGGGGCTCCGAGTATAACTCTTTCCGCTTCGTTGAAATTGTTGGTCGTGCTGCGATCGCGACTTCCGTCTGCGTTCAAGGTGTTGGTATAAAAAAGCGCATCGCCATTGGCTGGATCAACGCCTGCGTATTCCACCATAAAGAAAGACGAGATCGTTTCTCCCTCTCTTACAATATTCTGCCCAGCGATAATGTCGCCTCCAGGAAGTTTGGTTACTTCATTATCATTGAAGGATAAGTTGATGTTGGTTCTCCAATCAAAATCTTCCGTGAGGATATTTTTTGTGTTTAAAACAAATTCTAGACCGCGATTTTCGAGCTCTCCAATATTCCGAGTGATGGTATTGAACCCTCCTGTTCCGGGAATAGGTTCGTTCAACAGAAGATCTTCTGTTTTTTTTACGTAGTAATCAAGCTCTCCTGTAATGCGATTGTTGAAGAATCCAAAGTCGAGACCTACGTCAATTTGTGTGGTGCGCTCCCATTTCAAGGCTGGGTTTCCTAATTGTGTGGGTGCTAGACCTGCCCGTTGATTGTAGGGCGAGCCTCCGAAAAGACTGAGACTTGCAAAGTTTCCGATGCCTGCATTACCAGTGATTCCCCAACTTGCTCTTAATTTCAAAAGAGAAAGGAAATTAGACTCCTTGATGAAATCTTCTTCAGAAACCAAGTAACCAGCTGAAGCCGCAGGAAACCACCCGAATTCGTTGTTATCACCAAAGCGAGATGAGCCGTCATATCGCAAACTACCTTTCAGAAATACTTTGTTGTATAGCGAAACAGTGGCCCTTCCGAAGTAGGAAAGAAAATTAAATGCGGTACGACTTGAGCCACCAGCTACAATTTCCGCAGCACTGTTCAATGTTTGTAAATCGTCTGAAGGGAATCCCTGTCCTTGCAGGAATTGATTTTTTCTGCGCGTTTCTTCAAAACTCATGCCAGCCGTAGCCTCTAGGTTGATATCATCTTCGAAGTTCTGCGTAAACGTAAAATAGTTGGTGGCAATAAAACGCTCTGTTTGTACGGCATTGGCCGTTCCGAAACCACCAACGGATTGTGATTCCGTCAAACTACCAGAAAAACGCTCGGCCACTTGATCATTGTAGTCGTATCCGAATTCAGTTCTGAAATTCAAGGAAGGCAGTATTTGATACTGGGCGTATACATTGGCTAAAGCCCGCCAAATATTGGTTTGAAAATTACCATTCTGGTCTTCTACCAAGAAATTGTAATAAAAGGTATCTCGATTGGCGCTTCCATCGTTGTTAAAGGCACGGACAATGGGCGGCTGTGCGATGGCCTGCATGGGCGTTGCAAATGCGTTGTCATTTGACAAACGATCGATGATTGTTTTGGATAGGGTAGCGTTTACACCTACCTGAAATTTGTCGGAGACGCTATGATTTATGTTAGAGCGTATGGTGTATCTGTTGAGGATATTTCCGCGCACAATTCCTTCTGTCTCGTTGTGTGCTCCAGAAAAGAAAAATTGTGTTTTTTGTCCGCCACCAGAGACAGAAAAACCCAAATCGCGTACACTTCCTTTAACTAATGCGAGTTCTTGCCAGTCCGTATCGATAGTACCCAACTCGAAAGGATCTGTGGTACCTGTAAAGGAGAACAAGCTGAAAAAGAAATCCGTTGTAGCAAGGTCAAAACCCGAATTGAGGGCAGCCTCGCTAAAGAACTCGAAATATTCCTCTGCATTCATCCACTCCCGAAAGTTGGTGGCTTCGCTCCAACCGTACGAGCTATTTACAGAAACAGTAGTTTTTCCTTCTTTTCCACGCTTTGTGGTAATGATAACGACGCCGTTGGTACCACGAGCTCCATAGATAGCGGCAGAAGAGGCGTCTTTCAAAATTTCGATAGATTCAATGTCGTTGGGATTCAAGGTGATTAATGGATTGATGGGCGAGGTGTTTATCGATTCATCCGCGTTGATCACGGGAACGCCATCTACCACGTAGAGGGGTTCTTGAGATGCCGAAATGGTAGATACCCCGCGTACGCGTATTTTCACTCCACCTTCTACTTTACCATTGAGTTGTGTGACCTGAACGCCTGCAGCCTTGGCCGTCAAGGTGCTTTGTAAACTCGGGGTAGGAATTTCGTTGATTTGTTCGGAGGAAATCGAAGCAATGTTGTCCGTGATTCGACGCTTCACTTGTGAACCATAACCAACTACGACTACTTCATCTAATTCCGAAACATCTGCCACCAATGCAATGTCGATCACAGTTTGGTTGCCCACAGCGATTTCCTGGCTTTGAAACCCTACATAGCTGAATACCAACTGATCGCTATCGAGAACGTCCAATTGATAATTGCCATCAAAATCGGTTTGTGTACCTGTGGTGGTTCCTTTTTTTAAGATGGTCACTCCCGGAAGAGGTGTTCCGTCTTCACTGGCGGTTACGGTACCGCTCACCGTTTTTTGCTGTGCCCATAGCTGGCCTCCAAGGAGGATACATAGTGCAAAGAGCAAGTAGTGTTGCCTTCTCATACATACAAGATTTAATTATACAATCGTTTGAGTCAGGCATTTGTAAAAGAAAAGACAGTGAAGCAAGGTTGTAGCTAATTCAAACAAGGCTTCGAGAGAATGACATCAAAGTTTTGGAAATTTTTTTGTGTTGCATCTATTCTTTCAACTGCCTTTTCTTACAGAATGCAGTGTAAAGAAAGTGCGGGAAGCGCTGCCAATAGGGAATGCCCATAAAAGTTAACCTTGCCGAATAGGGCTTACTCGAAATTTACCTCCTTGAGATTCGTCCAAGGTTCGCAAATACTGCGTGGGTGTTAGCGATGTTTCTTTTTTGAAGGCCTTGTTAAAGGTGACCTTATTATTGAAGCCTACTTCGAAAGCAATTTCTAACATCGTTAGATTTCCGAAGCGATTTTCGGCAATCAGTTGCTTGGCCTCTTCAATTCTAAATTTATTGACGAGTTCAAAGAAGTTCATTTCAAAGTGCTCGTTGATCACTTGTGAAGTGTTGTGACGTGTAGTATCCAATCGTTTTGAAAGAGTACCTAAAGACACCGAACTTTCTTTGTAGAACTTTTCATTTTCGAATAACTGCAAGATGGTCTGTTTAATTTCCAAAGAATAGTCATCCGTTAAACCCGACTTTTGATATTTGGCAAGACGTGTGCGCAGGTCGGCACCGTAATTTAAAATGGCTGGAATGGTGAAGGTAGAATACCCAATATACAAGACCAGGAACGCCATGATGATGATCTGTGGGTGTATTAACCACGATACTTTGATCAATTGAATGACAATAAGTCCGTAAAGGATATAAGATGCAACATATACGATATTGAGATGTACAATATTTCGTTGCCAACGAACCAGGGAGTTAGTAGGATCTTTTACTAAAAGTGCATTGCTGCGGTACGTTTTCAACGCCAACAATCCATAGGTTGCCAAGGATATGATTTTCAAAAATACAATAGCCATCGTTGTAGGATGTAATTCCTCGTCGCGATGAAACATCAACCACAGCTTTTCATCGGAAGGCAGCACATAGTAAGGCATCATGTACAGAAAAAGTACCAATGAGGGCAGCAAATGCAACACATCTCGTTTCTTGAATTGATAGCTCTCGGTAACTCTCTTCATGTAAAAGTAGAGTAGTGGTCCGTAAAGAAATGAAAAACTTGCTGTAGCATACAACGAATGTGGGACCTGATAGGAATAATTGCTTAGAAAGATGCTGATGTGCAAAATAAAAAAGGAATGCAGCAACACCAGGGCACTAATGAGGCCGTTTGCAATACGGTCTGTATTCTTTCGCATATTTAAAACAAAGGCAATAAAAAGCCCAATGAAGCCTGTGTAAAAGTAAAAAGCCGTCCAGCCACTCAGTTTGGGCATATATTTCTTGGTCAAAGCTTTGATAGGTGCACTTTCTGAGTATGCCACCACCTCACGGGCGCTCAAAATTTCAGGATTTAGAGCACCTTTGATGTGTTTTTCCAAGAAAATAGCGGCTTGAGCAGTTTCACCTTGCTGTAAAAGATAAAAGGCCTTGGCCTCAAAATATGCAGTAGAATCTATCTGTAAGCTGTCAATCACTGGCACTTCTTGAATGCCAGAAAATCTTTCTGTTAGAATTATTTTTAGGTGTGGTTCATAGGAAGAGAAAGATCTAAAAGCATCGTTATCACTGCTTCGAGCCCAAAGGGACAAAGACAAAAGTAAGCCTACTATAAGTGATAACTTAGATGTCATTTTGATTGAGTTAGCTACGTTAATTTACTTATAATCATAGGTATTTTCTGCTAAAGCCTTCTTAAAAACGTAAGTCCCGATAATACTTTACCTTTCCATTGCGAATTTTTCAATAGACGAAACGTAAATTAGCAAGTCAACAATATTCGAATGATGAAGAACTATTTACTCCTTTTTTCGCTGCTCCTTTCCTTCGCATTGTCTGCACAATCTACTTCCCAAAATTGCAATTGTTGCACGGAAGCACACAAGGCATTCAACTTTTGGGTAGGTACTTGGGATGTCACCGCAAACGGGAAACCCGCGGGAAGAAATGTGATCAAGAAACTGCAGGACGACTGTGTGCTACAAGAAAACTGGACGAGTGCTACGCCGGGCTATTCGGGTACGAGTTATAACTTTTACAACACAACTACCCAACAGTGGGAGCAATTGTGGATCGACAACCAAGGGGCGAGTCTTCATTTAAAAGGCACACGAAAGGGGAATCAGATGATCCTGGAGTCCGATGAGCTCACAAACAAAGCAGGTGCGCTCTACCGCAACCGCGTTACATGGACGGCAAATGATGATGGAACAGTTCGGCAACTTTGGGAAATCATTAGTGAAGGCAAAGTGATTTCTGTGGCTTTTGATGGATTGTATCGCAGGGTTCAGGAATAGTGCTGCCGAATTAGAGCATCTGTTTCCTGAAGTGATTTGAAAACCTCGAAACCTTTCCCCTGAGTTCGTAATGCGCCGAGTGCATTTGCGTATTGTGCCGCTTTTTTAGCATTCTCGTGAACCGTGAAGCCATACGCCAAACCTCCCGCGAAAGAATCACCACAGCCCGTAGTATCGATCACTTCTTCTACTTTCACAGAATGGATGAAGTCTTTCGATATTTCTCCAAAACGATTTTGATAGATGACACAACCTCTAGAATCTAAGGTGACATATAAGGTTTGAACACCTCTGTCCAACACAAAATCAGCGAAGGCGTCTAGATGGCTTGTATTTTCCTCATCAAAAAGCTCTTCTTGGGCTGAATAATTCCGATCATACCAGCAACAAAGCGATTCCTCTAAATTCATCTTCAATACATCAATGTATGGGAGCCATTGTTCTTTATCTCGCCAGTACCGCCTAAGGCGATTGCCGTGCCGGTCTACAAAAGACGTAGGGCCATGGGCGTCAAAGATGATCTTTGCTTCGCTATGTTCTCTTATGTACTTCAGCGTTTGCAATTCTATCTCAAAGTCGGTTATGGGCACAAAAACAAAGCAATCAACACCCAAAAAAGCCTCTACGTCTTGAGGTTTGATAGGCTCCATATTTGCGATCTGTTTCTCGAGTCTGTTGTTCTGGTCAATGAATTCGAGTTCGATGATAGTGCCGCTATTTTTGGCACTACTGATACCAGAGATATCAATGTTGGAGTAGGGCTTAAAAAGTTCAATAATGGGTTCATAATCCATCTCGTGAACGTGTGCGATGGGAATAACAGTGCCTGCCCCTTCCAGCAGTTTGGCCAGAGCTATCGTAGGATGCGTGACGCAACCATATTTTTCGATGCGCTCTCCTCGGTGCGTAAGGATCGTGTCACGTGGTATAGGTCCCACAACCGCAATTTGATACTTCATAGGGATCGGTCTTGTAAGGCGAACACTTTTCTTAGTAAGTCTGTGGTTCTGTTGGATACTTTATTGCGAATCTCCTGTTCTTCTTGAGCAATCATGGTAAATACGCCGTCTAAGGCCTCCTGAGTGACGTAATCGGTAAGATCTGGATTCACATCATTGGTGAAAGGCAGTCCATTGTATTTATTGATAAGATTCTGCCATATTTGATCTGCACCTACCTTTTCAAAGGACTGTTGAATTACAGGTTGAAACTTGGTGTACAATGCATCAGATGTTCGAGTTCTTAAATAATCGGTAGCAGCAGTATTTTCACCCAGAAGAATGTTGCGCGCATCCTGAAAGGTGATTTCCTTCACCGCATTCACAAAAATTGGGGTGGCTTCTTTCACCGCATCTTCCGCCGCTCGATTCAAAACCTTGAGCCCTTCATCAGCTACATTTCCTAAGCCAATATCACGCAACGCTTTATCTACTTTCTGCAATTCTTCAGGAAGCAAAATTTTGACCAATTCATTTTTAAAGAAACCGTCTTTTTGAGTTAGCTTTTGCACTTGCCGATCTATTCCCAAGTCAAGCGCTTGTCTGAGGCCCGCAGCAATTTCAGTTTCGCTCACTGGAGTACCCTCGGGTAATTGACCAATCACCTGTTGCAATTCGGCACAACTACTAAGCGTGAGAAGGATTGTAAGGAGGAAAAAACGTTTCATAGGTTGTTTTGCGGTATCTTACTATCAAAAATAAGGATTTACGAATGAATAAGCTGGTTACTCTTAGTGCTTTGTTATTGTTGTGGTCTTGTCATTCTGAAAAGACTAAAGAGGTCATTAAAAGTGAACAATGGGTGATGGTACTTGGAATTGCGCAGGATGCTGGATATCCTCAAATAGCTTGCGAAAAAGAGTGTTGCGTTCCCGCCTTTAACAACCCAAATAAGATTCAAAAAGTGAGTGCCTTGGGTGTTGTTGATCTACAAGTACAACAACAATTTTTAGTGGACGCAACACCTGATATAACCTCACAAATGAGGCTATTGAGAGTGCGTAGTGACATACAGCAACTGCATGGCATCTTGCTTACACATGCCCACATTGGTCATTACAGCGGACTCATGTATTTGGGACGAGAGGCCATGGGTGCTCATTCGATACCGGTCTATGCAATGCCAAAGATGTCCGATTTTCTAAGGAACAACGGCCCTTGGAATCAATTGGTGTCGCTTCAGAATATCCAGCTACAACCTTTACAGAATGGAACACCCATTCAACTGACCCCACAGTTAAAAGTGACACCACTACTCGTTCCACATCGTGACGAATTCTCAGAAACTGTGGGCTATCGTATTCAAGGGACGCAGAAGAGTCTGTTGTATATTCCCGATATTGATAAATGGTCGAAATGGCATCGAAATATCGTAGATGAGGTTAAAAAAGTAGACTATGCTTTGTTGGACGCTACATTTTTTGCCAATGGCGAAATAGCAAGAGACATGTCTGAAGTTCCTCATCCGTTCATTGAAGAAACACAGGTACTTTTCAAGGATCAGCCTCGATCTTTAAAGCAGAAGATTATTTTTATTCACTTGAATCACTCCAATCCTGCACTTCATTCTAGTCATGAAGGTAGAAAACAGTTGGAGGCTGAAGGATTTCGCTTTGCCCATGAAGGGATGCAACTACCTTTATGACTACGAGAAAATTACCGTTTTGTTGTTGTAGACCATCGTTTTGCGATCTGTGTGCAGTTTGATAGCTCTGGCTAGCACAATCTTTTCTAAGTCGCGGCCCTTGGCAATAAAATCCTTCACCGCATGGGTGTGCGATACCCGTACAATGTCTTGCTCGATAATCGGTCCAGCATCCAGTTCTTCAGTCACATAATGACTAGTGGCGCCGATGATTTTCACCCCTCTTTTAAAGGCGGAGTGATAGGGTTTTGCCCCTGGGAAAGCAGGTAAAAAGGAGTGATGTATGTTGATGATGCGATTCGGAAACTCGTCAATTAGCTTCCCGGAAACAATTTGCATGTATCGGGCCAAAACGATAAAATCGATTTTGAATTCCTTCAGAAGTTTCAGTTGTTGGTTTTCGGCTTCCGCCTTTGTCTCTTTTGTGACCGGAACATGATAGAACGGAATTTGAAAGCTATCGGCAATGGGTTGAAGATCCGCATGATTGCTGATGATGAATGGAATTTCAACAGCCAGCTCTCCTGAATTATAACGCCCGAGAATGTCGTACAGGCAATGATCATACTTGCTGACGAAAAGGGCCATTTTTGGTTTTACCTCTGATGGATGCAGACTCCAGTGCATAGCGAACTGCTGCGCAACTCCTTCTGAGAAGGCCTGTTGAAAATGGTCAATGCTAAAACCTTCTTGCTGAAATTCCGCTTCTAGTCGCATAAAGAAAATCTGCTGCTCTCGATCTACATGCTGATCAATATATACGATGTTTCCACCTTCTTCCTGGATGAAGGTGGTGGTGGAGGCGATGATGCCTTTTTGGTCTGGACAATGAATTAAAAGCGTAATTTTATTCATGTGAAACCCTTTAGATACCTTACGAAGGTAGCAGAAAAGCTGAGGAGTCGAAATTGCCAGAACAGTTTTAATGATTTCTAAATATTTCGACTTTTTTTTGAATATTCCGTAAATTGCAAGCCTTAAAAAGACTGTTTTTTGAAGATGGAGCAAATACAACCCTATCAGCCAAAACATAAGGTTCGCGTGGTCACCGCCGCATCACTTTTCGATGGGCATGACGCCGCGATCAATATCATGCGCAGAATTATTCAAGCCACCGGTGTGGAAGTGATTCATCTGGGTCATGATCGCAGTGTGGAGGAAGTAGTGAATACCGCCATTCAGGAAGATGCGAATGCCATTGCGATGACTTCTTACCAAGGCGGGCATAATGAATACTTCAAGTACATGTACGATTTGCTCCAAGAAAAGGGCGCCAGCCATATTAAGATTTTTGGAGGCGGCGGTGGTGTGATTCTTCCTGAAGAGATCAAAGAGTTGATGGACTACGGAATTACGCGCATCTATGCTCCAGATGATGGTCGAGAAATGGGCTTACAAGGCATGATCAATGATTTAGTGGAGAAGGCAGATTTCGCCATTGGAGATGCGTTGAATGGTGAAGTAGACTTGTTGCCCACGAAAGACCCAAAAGCGATTGCACGTGTGATCTCTGCGGCAGAAAACTTTCCTGAAGTGGCCGAAGAAACTTTAAAAGCGATTCATCAAAAAAATGAACAAGTCAACATCCCAGTACTAGGTATCACAGGTACGGGAGGTGCAGGTAAATCGTCTTTGGTAGACGAGTTAGTCAGGAGGTTTTTAATCGATTTCCCCGAAAAAACGATTGGTTTGATCTCCGTGGACCCTTCCAAACGCAAAACGGGAGGAGCACTTCTAGGTGATCGTATTCGGATGAACGCCATCAACAATCCGAGAGTATACATGCGTAGCTTGGCTACCCGACAAAGCAATCTGGCACTTTCAAAATATGTTAGTGAGGCCATGGAGGTGCTGAAAGCAGCCAATTATGACCTAATCATTCTCGAAACCTCAGGAATTGGCCAGTCAGACACCGAGATTCTGGATCACAGCGACGTATCGCTGTATGTGATGACTCCAGAATTTGGAGCCGCCACCCAGTTGGAAAAGATCGACATGTTAGATTTCGCAGACTTGGTTGCCATCAACAAATTCGATAAGCGCGGTGCGCTTGACGCGCTTCGGGATGTGAAGAAGCAGTACATGCGTAATCACAATCTATGGGATGTCTCTCAAGAGGATCTTCCCGTTTTTGGTACCATCGCTTCTCAATTCAACGATCCGGGGATGAATACGCTTTACAAGGCCATCATGGACAAGATTGTGGAGCGAACAGAGGCCGATTTGAAATCCACCTTTGAGATTTCGCGTGAAATGTCCGAGAAAGTATTCGTAATTCCACCAGCACGAACACGCTATCTTTCAGAGATTGCTGAGAACAATCGTGCATACGACAAACGCGCAAAGGCGCAAGCCGCAGTAGCGCAAAAGCTTTTTGGTATTTTCAAAACACTAGAAACGGTTTTGGACACCCCTTTTAAGATCGAAGAAAGTGGATTACCTGAAGAATTCATTCAAAAACATACCCAGAAAGAGAATAGCACCATCGTAGAATTATTGATGGCGGAATTCAATCGTGTGAAAAAGGATCTCGATCCGCATCACTGGGAAACCTTGGTCACATGGGAAACCAAGAAGCAACGATACAAGGCGCCTATCTACAGTTTTGAAGTACGCGGAAAGGAAATTCAAATCGAAACGCATACCAAATCACTTTCACATTCCGAAATTCCTAAAGTAGCCCTTCCTAAATACGAGGCATGGGGCGATGTGTTGCTCTGGAATTTGCAGGAAAACGTACCTGGCGAGTTTCCGTATACCTCAGGCTTGTACCCTTTTAAACG
>CAWUKP010000028.1:0-15191 GCA_963922975.1 uncultured Spongiivirga sp.
TTGATACCTAAAAAGACCAGAAAGAAAATTACCAAGCCTGTGGAAGACATCGGATTGCTACCAAATGGTTCTTTGAAAATGATTTGTTGAACAATTCCATAGGCAAACAAGGCGGTTATACCTCCCATTACGAGCCAAATCCACCATTGGGTAAATCGTTGTGATTCTTCGAAATAAACGGGCATTATTATCAATTAAACGTCACCAAAATTATTTAAATTATGCAACATGTTTCTTCTCTTGACTGCAAGGTCGTTATTGAAAAAACAACATATCACCGAAAAGCATGGCAACATGGGCAAAAATATGACCTAGTATGGCGCTCTCCAGTCCTTTCTTCCAATAGAGATAGCCGAAAATGATGCCGCCTAAGCCATTACCAATTAGAATGTAACTAATAAGAAGTGCAGTTGGTGTTGAAGTTAATAGTAAGACCAGCGGGAGGTGACCTAAGGCAAAAATGAGGGCCGCCAGTAAAATGCTCGTCCAGTAGATGGCTGCAGTCTTTCTTTTCAAAAAAGTAGAAAATAACCATGCTAAAAACGACATCAGACCAAATCGTATTAAGATTTCCTCGGTGATGCCACCATAAAGGAACCGTGCGGGTAAGGTAGGTGCATACTGTTTTCCTAGCGCAATGAAATCCTCAGGCAAATGTTGATAGAAGATCAAAGAGATCAAGGTAATAAGTATACCAGCCAACAGTCCTCCTAGAATTCCAGCTTTCACAATGGGAAGAACTGGAGGCCAGGGTTTTGAAAATATCCAAGATTCAATGATGGGTAACCGAAAGCCCGCTCTTTGATAAAATACTGTACCCAGAATGACAGCTACAGTCAGAAAAATCGAAGGATTGATGAGCGTAAGTAATTTGAACTGCCAAGGAGTAAAGATCTCAGAGATCATTTCCTTCGCTTCTTCTGGAATAGGAATCTGTAAGGTTAGCGTCGAAAGGACACCTAGAAAACCCAGTGCAAAAAGAAACTGTCCTAATTTAAATTTTGGACGCGTAGTAGCCACATGCTAATATAGCACTTGATATGGGAAGCGCGCATGCTGGGTAGATCGAAATTTTAGGTCACTGCTTGTTTAATGCGTCGGATGGCCTCTTGAATCTCTGGCACTGAAGCCGCGTAAGAAATCCGAATACAACTGGGTTGACCGAAAGCATCTCCTGTAACGGTAGCCACGTTTGCTTCTTCTAACAAGTACATAGCGAAATCAGAGGCATTGGCAATATGTGTGCCTCGTAAATCTTTACCGAAAAAGGCTGAAACATCCGGAAACACATAGAAAGCACCTTTGGGTTCGTTCACCACAAATCCTTCAATAGCTCGCAAGAGCTCCAGTACCATATCTCGACGTTGTTTGAACTCATCAACCATGTACTGAATCTTACTCACAGGGGCATCTAAAGCCGCAATAGTAGCACGTTGTGCGATACAATTAGCACCACTGGTTATCTGTCCTTGCATTTTGGTGCAAGCCTTGGCAATCCATTGCGGAGCGCCTATGTAACCAATACGCCAACCCGTCATCGCAAAGGCTTTGGCCACTCCATTTACCGTGATGGTGCGATCATACATGGACGGAATGGCGGCCATGCTAAAGTTCTTTTCACCGTAGTTGATATGCTCGTAAATTTCGTCTGACAGGATATACACCTCTGGGTATTTTTCTAAAACAGCCGCCAAGGCCCGATATTCAGATTCGGTGTATACTGTGCCGCTAGGATTGTTTGGCGAATTGAAAATGATCAAGCGCGTTCGATCCGTAATGCTGGCTTCGAGCTGTTCTGGAGTTATCTTAAAATCAGTTTCAATGGTAGAAGGAATTTCTTTGAACGTAGCCTCGGCTAGGGTGGCAATTGCTGAATAACTAACCCAGTAAGGAGCTGGGAGGAGTACCTCATCGCCTGGATTTAAAAGCACCATGGCCACATTGGCTATAGATTGCTTCGCCCCTGTAGAAACCACGATTTGGTTGGGTTGATAATTCAGCCCATTGTCGCGTTTGAATTTTCTGCAAATGGCTTCCTTCAATTCAACATATCCATCAACCGGAGTATAAGAATTGTAATTATCGTTAATAGCCTGTATGGCTGCATCTTTAATAAAATCAGGGGTATTGAAATCGGGTTCTCCTAAACTCAACCCAATGATATCCTTACCTTGCGCTCTCAATTCGCGAGCTTTGGCCGCCATGGCTAAGGTTTGTGAAGTGGGTAAACTTTGGATTCTCTCCGAGAGGTGGATGGTTGCTGTTTCCATTGCCTAAACAGTTTGCAAAGCGGGCTTCATGCCCATTAATTTCAGGTATCTAAAATGTGAAAGTATCGCTTTTCTCGTGGTTTCGTATTCGTGGTAGGGCAACTGAAATTCACGTGCCGTTTGTTTCACAATCTTCGCAATTTTCGGATAGTGAATATGACTGATGTTCGGAAAAATATGGTGCTCAATCTGATGATTAAGCCCGCCAGTATACCAGTTCACTAATCTATTCTTAGTCGAAAAATTAACGGTAGTCAACAATTGATGGATGGCCCATGTATTTTTGATGCTGCCGTCTTTCTCCGGGAGTGGCATTTCTGTTTCTTCAACAATGTGCGCCAACTGGAAAACCATACTCAAAATGAGACCCGCCGTGTAGTGCATCACGACAAAACCAATGAGTACTTTCCACCAGGCGATCGACAACACTAACATTGGAATCACCAGCCAAAAAAGTGCGTAGAATATTTTCGTGACAACTAACAAGCTCCATTGTGCAAAGGGATTTGGAAGCTTCCCATAGGCCAATTTGCGATCTAAATAGCGTCGTGTTTGTTTAAAGTCGACGAAAAAGGCCCAATTGATGGTCAATAAACCATAGAGAAAAATCGAATATACATGTTGAAAACGATGAAATCGCTGCCATTTTGCGTGCTTCGAGAAGCGAATGACTCTGCCTGCATCGAGGTCTTCGTCATGACCGTGAATGTTCGTGTAGGTGTGGTGCAGTACATTGTGCTGCACTTTCCAATTATAAACGTTTCCAGCAAGGATGTACATACTTCCTCCCATCATTTTATTCACCCATTGTTTGGAAGAATAGGACCCGTGATTCCCATCATGCATGACGTTCATACCTACACCAGCCATTCCGATACCTGTAACCACGGTAAGTGCCAGCATGACCCATTGATTGGGTTGAAAAGCCATCACTGCGGCGTACGGCCCCAAAAACAGGGTGAACATGGTAATGGTCTTTAAGTGCAGGCGCCAATTACCGGTACGTTTAATGTTGTTTTCTTTAAAATAGATCTTGACGCGTTTGTTCAGCGTACGAAAAAATTGTTTCGTATCTGTTCTGGAAAAATGCAGAGATTGTTGCATGGTTATTGTGTAATTTGGGACTTGTAATCCATTATAAAGTTATCAAAAGTAACCAATTCCCGAGGGAAGCTTGTCATATTAACGGTTTTTTATCAACGATATTCCTCTATTTTTGTTGCGAAATCAACAATGGAAGTCCTTCTTAAATATTTTCCCGATTTAACAGCGGATCAACAAGCTCAGTTTTCCCAGCTCGATGCCTTGTATCGCCACTGGAATGCCCAAATTAATGTCGTATCGAGAAAAGATATTGATCAGCTCTACGAGCGTCATGTATTACATTCTTTGGGTATTGCAAAGGTATGCCAGTTCGCTCCGGAGAGCCGTGTGCTAGATGTAGGCACGGGTGGTGGATTCCCTGGAATTCCATTGGCGATTTTATTTCCGGAAGTTGATTTTCATCTCATCGATGCGATCGGGAAGAAGATCAAAGTGGTCAATGCCGCTGCCGAGGCACTACAACTTAGCAATGTTCAGGCTTCCCATGTGCGTGCTGAAAAAGTAAAAGGTACGTTCGATTTCGTGGTAAGTCGTGCCGTAACCAATATGCCTGACTTCGTAAAATGGACCCGAAAGAAAATTGCGAAGGCGCAACGTAACCAACTAAAAAATGGCATCCTATACCTCAAAGGAGGAGATCTTTCCGAGGAGCTTCAGTCGTTTCCTAGGGCTATTGAGTATGCCCTGGCTTCCTATTTCGAAGAACCATTTTTCGAAACTAAAAAAGTAGTGCACTTGCCGCTTTAGCGGATCACAATCTTTCGGTGAAATCGTTGATTTTCCTGTGTTTCGAAGGTGAGCAAATAAAGTCCATTGGCAAGCGGTAATTCCGTTTCTAGAGTAGTCAACGTATCATCCAATTCTTGCTGATAGACAAGCGATCCCGTCATGCTGTAAATCGAAATGGAAGTAGGAGTCATCGTTTGGCTCCATTGCATACGAAGTATGCCGTCTACAGGATTTTCCACCCAAAATTCTTCACGGTCGAAAACAGGATTTGACAAGGTAGATTGGACGATCTCACTCAATGCAAAGCTAACATTCTGTTCTGTCAGTGTTACATGCGGTTCGTTGGTTGGTGGCATATACCAAGCATCAAATGGAGTATCGTTAGGGGCTCTTGTGCTATTAGGATTGGGCGTGGCATACCAATTTGGCTGGTCTTTCATAGCCATCCCACTAATGGTCGGAATGAAGTTGAAAAAATCAACGGTAAGTGCCCCGAAGAAAGCATCAAAAACTGGATCTGTTCCTGTAAATCCTGCGGCCAATGCTCCTAAGTCGAAAAGGCCGCCCATGGCGGCATCAACACCTGCACTGGTAGCAGTCGATTGGGAATTGGCCTCAGCCCTAATATCGCAAAAACACAGAAATGGAGCATCAATCCATAATTCACTGACCTTGCTGGTTTGGCTGGCATCTGGAGTGAACCATACATCTAAATAGGCGTCAGTCAAAAAAGCGACACCTTCTAAAAAAGCGTCCAAGACATAGGCGCCAGGTAAAATATCATTGCCCAACTTATCCTGATAAGGCGTGCCTGTGCCGCTTCCGTTGATCATACTCACAATTCGTGGTTGTTGTGGAAAGCCGTCAGCCGTCATGTTGTCGATACGGTTAAAGAAGGCCGTGAAGTTCGGATGCGGTGTGGGTACGGTAATGCTCGGGTTGAATTCGGCAATTTCACCGCTGGCCAGATGGGCTTCAAAATGATCGACGAGCATTTGTCTTGCAGCATTTGATTTCAACATACCATCGACAATGGGTTTTAGTGTTTCTACACTAAAATCGCCCACCCAAGTATCCAGTCCGTAGCCTAAATAGTTGAACAAATGCTGGAATCCGATGGGTACGTTCGCACCTAAATGGGGAGAATCGAAAGACATCCAAAGGCGCGTATCGTGAGTCAATCCATTATTCTCCATGTAATTCAAGGCGTAGCGGGAGATCAAACCGCCCATGCTTGGTCCTATGATTACGTTTTGCTCAGCACCTGTTTTTTGCGTGTTGATGGCTTGAATTAAGGTAACCAACGTCATGGCATTGCGCTCGATAAAATCCGCACCACCATCAACCAAAGTGCTGCCAGCGGGATAGTCGTTTTCATCTATAATCATATCGCCATTGGTGTCCGTTACTTGATTGATGTTCATCAGTGAGACACCGTCGGAGAGCAAGAGATATTGTGGAAGATTGACGATGATCACGTCAAAGCCTTCCTCGTTTCGGACTTTGTCTCCTAAGTTTTGAGTGCCGCTACCGTCGGTGTAGTTCAATAAGTCATATACGGCGTCTACATTTCTGGTATCGAAAGGATCAAAACCGTCAATGATAAAAATAGGTTTATCCAAAACAGAATCTGGACTTAAGAAGATTTCATACTCTGCCATACCTGCGAAATTGTTAGCTCCAGGATAGATCGATAAATCTGGCATGATGGTCGAGACAATATCTTGTTGATTAGGCCCTCTGTTTATTTGATCTCTGGAAGAAGCAGACACATAGAGTGTACTTTCTTGTATCACTTGACGACCATCGCTAAATTGTACGACAAGCTGAACCGTCTTAGCACCTGCATCTGGATAGTTTATTTGTATCGGGCGATTCCAAGAAAGTGTGCGGCTTCCATTGCCATCACCAAAGTCTGCAACAACCGAAATGATTTTGTTATCAGTGGTGTTATATACAAGCTTTTCATCTAAATAAAAGGAGGTCGCTAAACCTTTCTTATGAAGTGACAAGGGTGCGGCCACCGTACGGGTATGCTGCAAAAAGGGATTTTCGTCACTCAGGAGCTTTACCTTTCCGTTTTCTTGGGAAACTACCGAATAATCGACCGTTTCGAACGTACTATGTACAATGCCCAGAAAAATGGTTTCGTTATTGCTTTTAAAACGAGCTTTGCTGGCAAATCGCTGGGGTTGGTAGCTTTGCTCCGCCTGAGCCAGCTCTTTGTATGACTGCAATACACTGTACATCCCAGACTGGGGAGTTTGTAGTGTTAGGTTTGAAAAAGGAGTTCTCTGAGTAACCAGAAGTTCTGTACTCATGTTCGACCGGTCTAACTGCTGTAACAGTTGGTTGGCATCTTGCGCATGAATGATGGATACCAAAAAAACACATAACAAGGTGTAGAGCTGTTTCATACCAAGCAATTTAAGGAACATCAAAGTATGAAAACTTTGTGAAAATTATAATACTTCAGAGGAAAAGGTTGTGAATCAGAAGATTAACGTGGTGAAATTACAATTGTAGGGCTTCTTGATGAAAGTGTTTGCACTTTTTAGAGAAATCTTCAATAGCACGTTTCACACGAAGGAGCATACTGGTCTTCTTTTGGGATAAGTTCCGCTTTTCAAAAGCTTTCAATTTTTTCAAGAGCCTTTTTCTATCCTGTGCTATGAATACCCTTTCTACGGTAGCATTCGTAGGACTTGATGTAGATTCTAGCGATGGGTCAATCACCGAATAGCGCAGACTGAGAATACGGTATTTTCGTTGCTTTTTCATCTTTTTAAGGGGCTTTGATCATAGCTAAGATACGCTAATTAACGTTAAAAACACAATTACGTAACATTAAATTTACATTGAAATATTGAAAGGCGGAAGTTTGAGCATAAAAAAACCGCGGTTTTTCCGCGGTTTTCAATAGTTTTTATGAAGACTTAGTCCAGGAACGGATATCGATAATCTACTGGAGATACGAAGGTTTCCTTAATCAGTCTAGGAGAAACCCAGCGCAGCAAGTTTTGTGAAGAACCTGCTTTATCGTTCGTTCCAGATGCCCTTGCACCTCCAAAAGGTTGTTGCCCAACTACGGCTCCCGTGGGTTTATCGTTTATGTAGAAATTCCCCGCACAGTTCTCAAGCGCTTTGGTCGCCTGGTCAATATGATAACGATTCCTCGCGAATACCGCGCCCGTTAACGCATATTCAGACGTGCCATCAACCAAACGCAAGGTTTCTTCCCATGCGTGATCTTCGTAGACATAAATAGTAACTACAGGTCCAAAAAGCTCCGTACACATCGTGGTGTACTTCGGATCTTTGGTAAGAATTACTGTAGGTTCAACAAAATAGCCAACAGACTTGTCATAATTTCCACCAGCCACTATCTCTGCATCTGAATCTTTTTTCGCTTGATCAATGTAGCTCGCTAACTTATCAAAAGAGCCTTCGTGTATGACCGCGGTGATAAAATTGCTGAACTCCGCTGGTGAGCCAGGTTTGTTAAAGGAGGCGAGATCTGCTTTCACATAGTTTAGTACTTCATCTGCCAGCGAAGAGGGTATATACACTCTGGAGGCCGCGCTGCACTTTTGCCCTTGGAATTCAAAAGCACCGCGGGTAATGGCAGTAGCTACTTGTTTCGCATTCGAATCTGGGTGCGCGATGATGAAATCTTTTCCACCTGTTTCACCCACAATACGCGGATAGGTTTTATAGGTGTGAATGTTTTCTCCGATTTTCTTCCAAAGTTCCTTGAAGACAAAAGTAGATCCTGTAAAGTGTAGCCCTGAAAAGTCTGGGCTAGACAGCATCACGTCGGTAATCATCACAGGATCGCCGTAGATCATATTGATCACGCCATCGGGTAGTCCAGCTTCCTTGAAGACTTCCATGATCACATTCGCTGAGAATACCTGGCTGTCGCTTGGTTTCCAAACCACTACATTCCCCATCATAGCGGCACTCGCTGGAAGATTTCCTGAAATTGCGGTAAAATTGAAAGGCGTAATGGCATAGACAAATCCTTCTAAGGGTCTGTACTCTACACGATTCCAAATCGCATCCGAAGATTGTGGCTGCTCCTGGTAGATTTGCGACATGAATTCCACGTTGAATCGAAGGAAATCAATGAACTCACACGCGGCGTCAATTTCCGCTTGGTGAATGGTCTTAGATTGCGCAATCATGGTGGCTGCGTTGATTTTGGCGCGATAAGGTCCAGCGATCAATTCGGCAGCCTTCAAAAAAATGCTGGCGCGCTGCTCCCACGGAAGACTAGCCCATTCTTCACGGGCTTTGAGTGCTGTTTCCACAGCCATTTCTGCATGCTGACGGTCTGCCAAGTGAAATTGGCCCACTACATGTTGGTGATCATGCGGTGGCGACATTTTTTGGGTTTTTCCCGTTTTTAATTCTTCGCTGCCAATATATAAAGGTACATCCACTTGAGCATTGTAATAGGCTTCATATTGCGCAAGCACAGCAGTCCTTTCTGGAGAGCCTTTGACATATGATTTTACAGGCTCATTGAGGGCCTTGGGTACTTGAAAAAATCCTTTTCCCATTGTAAGTATAGTTTAATAGTTTGCTGATTTTTTGATGTGTGCAAAGGTACGAAAATTGAAGCACCTTTTCAGGTGCTATCTAGAAGGGCATTTAGGTTGAAATCAAGTTTACTTGTAAGTTGTACATTTGTGCTGAGACCAATGTAATCATGTGTACAGTAACCTATTTTCCTAAGGCCAATGGCGATTTTATTCTGACTAGTAATCGCGATGAAGCACCTCAAAGGAGTGCTATCCCGCCAAAAGTACAGCACAGCGAAAACGTGCAGCTCGTGTATCCTGAAGATGCACTTTCAGGAGGAAGTTGGATTGGGGTTTCTGATAAATCGCGTGCCATCTGTTTGCTCAATGGCGCTCAAGAAATACATGAGCGCCAAAGCACGTATCGCAAAAGTCGAGGGGTAGTAGTCAAGGAATTTTTGAAAGTTTCCGACTTGCATCAAACCGCCTTAGTATATGATTTTTATGACATCGAGCCTTTTACGATGATTGTAATTTCTTGGGAGCGTACACTGGAGGCTTTTGAATTGATTTGGAACGGAACTGAACGCACTATCAAAATGCTCGGAGAGCAGCCTATGATATGGAGCTCCTCGACTTTGTACGATCAACGCATGAAGCAGCAGCGTCAGCATTGGTTCGCTGATTTTTTGGAGTCAGGTGATTGGAATGAATCGAATGTTTTAGAATTCCATAAAAAAGCGGGTGTGGGAGATCAAGAAGTGGACGTAATCATGGATCGTGGTTTTGTGAAAACTACAAGCATCACACAGATTGTACGACAGACGGATGCAGTTCACATGCGATTTGAATCTTTGGAAGCACAAAAAACACATACCGTAACACTGGCAATGCAAAATGCTTAAACTTGAAGCGCTCGGGAAAAATACTTGTATTAGCCTATCCTGATACTTTTGTTCGGATGTCTGATGAATGGCAGTGTAAAGTGCTGCCAAAATTGGGTTTAGGAACGGAAGAATTTATCAAAGCAGGTCATGCGGCCATGGTATTAATTGATGATCAAACCGGAGCGGCATCTTATTATGATTTCGGACGCTATGTGACACCTGACGGAAAAGGACGGGTGCGCAGTGCATACACTGATCAGGAACTTGTTTTGCCATTCAAGGCGCATATTCGTCAGGGACAGATCCAAAACTTGGATGACTTTCTCGTTTGGTTGTCTTCCAACCCTAAGAAAACGCATGGCGAAGGACGTCTGATTGCTTCCGTTTGTGATCATATAGATTTTGATAGCGCAGCATCTTTCGCCAAAGGCTTACAAAAACAAGGAAGTATTCGCTACGGTGCTTTCGCTAAAGACGGAAGTAACTGTGCACGCTTTGTGACGGACACCATTGTACATGCCACCTTCGATCGGAAAATTCTATTCAACCTTAAAAAAAATAAACTCTTCACGCCAAGCGCAATCGGTAATGTAGAAAAGGCAGCCACTTCAGAGATATATCAAGCCAATGAAGGGAAGATTGAACCTTATGCAGGCAGTGCTTTTCAGGAGAATCTTCAGAATTACTTTGATAAAGATGTTCCGTCTCCAATGATGGAGGAAAAAGAAGTCTCATTGCCCAAAACGGCACAATTGTTAACTGGAATTGGAAGCAATGCTTATTTCACTTTGGAAGTTTACCAAAAGGAGTTTTTAATAACCCGCTATAATCACTGGAAAGAAAAAGACTTTGCGGGTGTATTTACTACCCAGGAGGAAATGTTTGATCCCAATGCTGCGTATCAATTTACGTATGATAGCCACTGTGCGCATTGTCATGTCATTCAGCAGGGAAAAATCATTCGATTAGATCGTTTGCAAGGGCGGCAAACCACGGATGCTAGTTCAGCGCAAAAGGCGCACACAGCTTGAAAGAAGGAATATATACTTGGAAACGTTTGGTGGATGCCAAATTGACCATTTCGTAGTAGCCTCGCATAGAGCCTATCGGAGAAGTAATTAAGCAGCCTGAGCTGTAGGTATGTTGTTCCCCAGGTTTAATCACTGGCTTCTTGCCAACCACACCTTCCCCGTCTACCAAAGTCGTATCATTCAGCGCATCACTTATTTGCCAATGGCGCGAAGTGAGTTGAACTGCATCTTTACTCTGGTTCTCTATCGTTATCTGATAGCTGAAAGCATAATGCTTTTTGTAGTTTTTGAAGAAAGTACCTTCAAAACTGGTTTCTACGGAAATCTTAATTCCACGGGTTACCTGTTGGATCATCAGTATAATAAGTCTTTTACCTCTATTAAAGGTATGGAGGATTAGTAGCAAATAAACAACTAAACTGACAATCGATAAAAAAAAATCGATGTACTGCTCTAATTGCGCAGGTTGATGGAGGTTCCGCTGCCAATTCCTATCAGACTATCGAACAGTTCTCCAAATTTTCGGAAATACACGAGCACTAAATAATCATTCTCCGTGACCATATGACTCCCTGAAATGCTCACTTGATCAATCGTACCATTGGCTTTTTCAATGACGTATTTGTAATTGTAAAATCCTTGTTTGAGTAAAATGGCGGTTTCATATAAACCACTTTCCTCGTTGTATTGCATTCGTGTGATCGCATCTGGGATGAAGTTATTAAAACGACCAAAAACATGGATTTCATCGCCTTGCTCTAGCGGCTCATCATATAGCAACTTGAAATGTACAAAGGTGTAGTCTGCCTGTACCCTTGGATCGCCGCCTAGCACATTGATTCTAAAATTGCCGTTCACATCTGGGTTGAAGGTATACACATCTCCTGCTCGTGCCCGATTGGGAAAGAGAAAGTGTTCATATACATCAAAAACTTCAATGCGAGCAATGTTGGCCGTTGGCGCACGCAAATCTTTGGTATCAACAAAGAAAAATTCATTACTTCCCCAGAAACTGGTCTCTGTATCATAGCGATATATAAGCTCGTTACCCAGCGCATACTGAGGTTTGAGATCTGTAATCGCTGTATCCCATTGATAATTTTGAAGGATGCAAACTTTAATTTCCTGCTCAGGATTCCGTAAGGAAAGCGAGTTGGGGGCATTGATTTGAAATTGTACCGTTTGTTTTTGGCCAAAAGCCTCCAAATCACGTGGCCGTATCAAATTAACACCTACACCCACCAGTGTTTCATAAATGACAAATCTGCGGGCAAACATCAGATTTTGGTCTTGATCCCAAACTTTTAATACATAATTGCCACTGACCAGAAGGGAAGTTTGCGCGTTGGGAAGCGTCAATTCAAAATGGGTGTAAAGCTGTATAGTGTTGAAGGAATTCTCGTGGTTGCGGATACGCACATTATCCACGCCTTTTAAATATTGTCCTTTGGTCAATTGCGAAGGTTGCCAATCGTGGTCGCAGTGGATAATGGTGTAGAAATAATCGGCCTGATCGTACAAGATGTCGTCAAAACTCAATTGAATCCGTTCGCCCAATTTGGCCACAGGAAACTGATCGTCCTGATTAGGTCCATTAAAAACGATCGACTTGATATGAGCTGGCGGATTGACCTCTATTTCTTGTGCATCTACACCAAGCCATGTGCCAAGAAGAAGAAGGAAAAGGAATGTGTAACTTCTATTTTTTTGCATGTCGAACAAAGGTAGACAAAAGTCGTGCCTTTTTTGAAGTGGGTAAGAAACTACGCTACATTATTTAGAATCATTAAAAATAATTATCCCAGTCCTAGAGGCTTTCACAAACGAGGCTTAATTCGTAAATTTGCACGACTTTTTGAAGAAATCATCTTAAGCGAATATATATGTCAAAAGACATTAAGATTAGAAGAGGCTTTGATATCAAGCTTAAAGGAAAGGCGGAGAAAGTTGTTTCCGAAGCACCAAAGTCGAAAATTTTCGCCATCAAACCCACAGATTTTCATTTAGTAATGCCAAAAATGGTGAAGAAGGAAGGCGAGCCAGTCAAGGCTGGTGAAGTTATTTTCTTTTCCAAGTACAGCGATCAGGTCAAATTCGTTTCGCCTGTTAGTGGCACACTAAAAGAAATCAAAAGAGGCGCGAAACGCAGAATTCTAGCGGTGAAGATCGAAGCCGATGGTAAAGACGAACGCCTTACGCATGACAAAAAAGACGCTTCTAAACTTTCTCGTGAGGAAATCAAAAAACACTTATTAGAAAGTGGTTGCTGGCCTTTTATCATACAACGGCCTTACGATGTGATTGCGAATCCAGAGGATACTCCCAAAGCTATTTTCGTTTCGGCTTACGCCACGGCGCCGCTTTCGGCAGATGTTGCGTTTACACTTGAAGGAAGAGAAGCTGACTTTCAAGCAGGGATTACTGCCTTGTCGCGTCTTACCGATGGCGCAGTGCATTTATCAGTAGGTAAAAAGCAACAGAGCTTCTTGCACGACGTACAGGATGCCTTGATTCATAAAGTAGCAGGACCACACCCCGCCGGAAACGTCGGCGTACAGATCCATCATATTGATCCGATCAATGCTGGTGAGCGCGTTTGGACGGTCGGACCACAAGATGTGGCCATTATAGGTAAGTTGCTCAACGAAGGAGTTTTTGATGCTTCAAGAGTATTGGCTGTAGGCGGTTCGGCCATTAAAAGCCCGAAATACTACCGTACCACTATAGGCGCTGAGGTATCGACATTTGTTTACGATGCTGGGGTGACGGAGCCAGGAAAGATTCGCATGATCAGCGGTGATGTACTAACAGGTACAGCTGTGGCACCCGATGGCTATTTAGGCTATTACGACAATACGTTTACGGTAATTCCAGAAGGAAATGAGTACCGCATGTTCGGTTGGTTACCCTTTATGGGAAATAGCATCCCAAGTATGTCGCGGGTATCGCTTTCTTTCCTTTCCAATAAACCCAAAGAGGTCAACACCAATTTGAACGGTGAAGAGCGTGCTTTGGTGGTCACTGGAGAAATGGAAAAAGTAATGCCTATGGATATTCTTCCCATGCAACTGCTCAAAGAGTGTATGTCAGGCAATATCGAAAAGATGGAAAATCTGGGTATTTACGAAGTAGCTCCTGAAGATTTTGCATTGGTCGATTATACCAATACGTCCAAAATTGAAGCCCAAGAAATTATTCGAGAAGGACTTGATTTGATGATCAAAGAAGTCGGTTAATAAAATACAGCTATGAATTTTATAAGAAAGAAATTAGACCAGATCAAGAAGCCTTTTGCCAAAGGCGAAAAGTGGGAGAAACTAGCTCCTGCAGTGAATGCTTTCGATACTTTTTTATTCGTTCCTAACCACACTACACAGAAAGGAGCACATATTCGAGACAGTGTCGATTTGAAGAGAACCATGGTAACCGTCATCTTGGCCCTATTACCAGCCTTGATCTACGGTATGTATAATACAGGGTATCAATACCTCACTCAAACGGGTGAAGCTTTTACCTTTTGGGATGCCTTCGCACACGGCGCATGGAAAATCCTTCCGATGATCGCCGTTTCTTACGGAGTAGGTCTTGCCATCGAGTTTGCCTTCGCTGTATATCGCGGTCACGAGGTGAACGAAGGGTATTTGGTAACAGGATTGTTGATTCCTATGATTATGCCAGTTGACATCCCGCTTTGGATGGTAGGTGTTTCCGTAGCTTTTGCTGTGTTGATTGGTAAAGAGGCTTTTGGAGGAACAGGAATGAATATCTTAAATCCTGCCTTAACAGCAAGAGCATTTGCTTTCTTTGCTTATCCAACCTATATGTCAGGAAACAAGGTATGGGTTTCAGAGGCTTCTGAAGTTGATGCTATTTCTGGGGAAACCATCCTTGGATACCTCGCTCAAGGAAATAGTGAAGCCGTTACGCAGAGTTATGATATGTGGAGCATGTTTGCAGGCTCCATTCCAGGGTCTATTGCAGAAACTTCCACCTTATGGGTACTTGTAGGTGCTGCGATTTTGATTTTTACTGGAATCGGAAGTTGGCGCATCATGCTCGGAGGTGTTTTGGGTGCTGCTTTTATGGGCTTCATCTTTAATTTATGGGGTGTAAATGCCTTGATGAACTTTGAATGGTACAACCACTTGATTGTTGGTGGTTTTGCCTTCGGTATTGTTTTTATGGCCACTGACCCTGTGTCTGCCGCGCAAACGGTCAAAGGAAAATGGATTTACGGGGTATTGATTGGTATTTTCTGTATCATGATTCGCGTGTTCAACCCAGCGTATCCAGAAGGTGTGATGTTGGCCATATTATTGATGAACGTCTTCGCACCCACCATCGATCATTACGTGATTGAAGGAAATATCAAGAGAAGAAAGAAACGATTGGCAACCGCAATGGTTAAAACTGCTTAATTATGAATAGAGATAGCAACGCGTATACCTTTATTTTCTCCGCCGCTATGGTACTAGTGGTGGCCGCGAGTTTGGCATTTGCAGCAACTTCACTGAAGAGCATGCAACAAGCCAATGTGCGTCAAGAAAAAATGCAGAACATTCTATCGACCATTGGGGTTGATGTACCTCGCGAAGAAGCGGAGGGTAAATACAATGACTATATCAAAGAGCAACTGGCACTGAC
>CAWUKP010000029.1:0-14667 GCA_963922975.1 uncultured Spongiivirga sp.
TTCTGGGGAAGCCAAAAAAGGAAGTTCAGAGTTTAAAACTACTTTCCAAGGAAACCGCTACTATTTCAATTCAGCAGACAACCTTGCACTTTTCGAAAAGAATCCCGCTCAGTACCTGCCGCAATACGGAGGATATTGCGCATACGCCATCGCCATCAAGGGAAAGAAAGTGAAAGTGAATCCAGAAACCTTTGAAATTAGAGACGGAAAGCTTTATGTATTCTACAATGCTTGGGGTCAAAACACGCTTACGAAATGGAACGAAGAAAATCCTGAAAAACTCGTGAAAGAGGCAGACGCCAACTGGCTCCAAATTAGTAAAGGTCAGTAGTAGCAGAAAGGCCTTTGGGTTACACTACCTGGATTACAAAGTAATTTTTCTTGCCTTTTTGAAGGAGAATGAATTGCTCGTTGATCAAATCGTTTTCCGTGATGGTGAAGTCTTCATTTACCTTCGCTTTGTTTACCGAGATCGCATTTTGCTTTAGTTCTCTTCTGGCCTCACCATTCGATGCTAAGAATCCAGTTTTCGCCGCTAGAGCACCGATCATATCCAGTCCGTTTGAGACCTCCGCTCGCGGCAGTTGCGCTTGAGGTACTCCTTCGAAAATGTCCAGAAAGGTTTGCGAGTCTAGCTTTTTGAGATCTTCGGCAGTAGATCTTCCAAATAAAATACCCGTGGCTTGAATGGCATTTTCAAGATCTTCAGCTCCGTGTACCATTCGAGTGACTTCTTCAGCTACTTTTTTCTGCAATACGCGAGCATGCGGCGCTTCTCGATGCTCCGCGATTAATTGTTCAATCGTTTCCTTATCGAGAAAGGTGAAAATCTTCACGTAGTTCTCTGCATCTTCATCCGAAGCATTCAACCAATACTGGTAGAATTTATAAGGCGATGTACGCGCTTTATCGAGCCACACATTCCCGCCTTCCGTCTTTCCAAACTTCGTACCGTCGGCTTTCGTGATTAACGGACAAGTAAGGGCATAGGCTTTCCCTCCTGCTTTCCTGCGAATCAATTCGGTTCCTGTTGTGATATTGCCCCACTGATCACTACCGCCCATTTGTATTAGACAGTTCTTCTCTTTAAAAAGGTGAAGAAAATCGTAACCTTGAAACAATTGATAGGTAAACTCGGTGAAAGACATTCCTTCCTTCGCATCGGCGCTCAAACGTTTTTTTACCGAGTCTTTGGCCATCATGTAGTTAACGGTTAAGTGCTTTCCTATATCACGTACAAAATCGATAAGGAGGTACTCCTTCATCCAATCATAGTTGTTGACCAATTCCGCGGCGTTTGGAGCATCACTTTTAAAATCTAAAAAGCGCTCCAACTGCGCTTGAATTCCGTCGATGTTTTTTTGAAGTGTGGCTTCATCCAACAAATTGCGCTCCGCAGACTTACCAGAAGGATCTCCGATCATGCCCGTTGCTCCACCTACGAGCGCTAACGGTTTGTGCCCTGCGCGCTGAAAGTGCATCAAAATCATGATTTGTACCAAGCTCCCGATATGCAGTGAATCGGCAGTAGGATCAAAGCCAATATAACCAACTGTCATTCCTTCCTGTAAGCGATTTTCTGTGTCAGGCATGATGTCGTGCAACATGCCTCGCCAACGGAGTTCTTCTACAAAATTCATGGACATGGTCTTTGATTTTTAGCAATTCCAGCAAAGATAGATGTCTAGGTCAAAACATAAAAGGTAAATCGTATTTTAGCCTCATGGTTCTAGTCACTGGAGGTACAGGCCTTGTAGGAGCACATCTGCTCTATTTTTTACTCGATACACATCCTAGGGTCCGAGCGATTTACCGCAAAGAATTTTCACTAGAAAAAGTACAAGCCCTTTTCAACACTTTGGGTGATGCTGAGCGCTTTGATCGAATCGATTGGATGACTGCAGACATTACAGACATTCCTTCTCTAGCGACGGTTTTTGAAGGTGTGGAAGTTGTTTATCACTGTGCGGCCCTCATTTCTTTCGACCCGAACGACTACAGAAAGCTCAAGAAAAATAACATAGAAGGTACGGCCAATGTGGTCAACCTTTGCCTCTTGAACAATGTCAAAACACTCTGTTATGTGAGTTCGATTGCCGCCATCGGGCGAAAGTTGAACGGAGATTTGACTACAGAAGAAACCCCTTGGAGCCCAGATATTGGGCCTAGTGATTACAGCATTTCTAAATACGCAGCTGAGATGGAAGTTTGGCGCGGCACTCAAGAAGGCCTGCCAGCCGTTGTTGTGAATCCAGGTGTGGTACTTGGCTCGGGTTTTTACGATACAGGAAGCGGTCGTCTTATTCAAGAAGTGGCCAGCGGATTCAAGTACCGCCTAAGCGGTATTACTGGCTACATAGATGTGTTGGATGTGGTGCGAAGTATGATTGAATTGGTAAAAAAAGGCGTTCAAAACCAACGCTACATTCTGGTTTCAGAAAATTGGGCTTTTGAAGACTTTTGTGATGCTTTCGCAAAAGAAATGGACACCAAAAAGCCACGTATTCGACTGTCTAGATGGCAATTACAAATTGCATGGCGTGTGGATTGGTTGCTGCATTTGCTGTTCCGGAAAAAAAGGATCCTCTCTAAACAAGGTGCCGCATCTTGTTTGGCTCAAACCTATTACAGTCATCAAAAGATCAAAGATGAGCTCAACATGAACTTCATTCCAGTAGCTGATTCGATTAAAAGGCTCGGGGATGAATTGAAAGCAACAAAAAGGTGAAGCTATTCTTGAAGTTTCAGCGAGTCGGTCTTCGTTGCTGTATTTGAAGAAGCCTCTTTATTCCCCTTGATTTCTTGATCCAGCGCATCTTTTTGTTCTGTAATTTTGGCCTGTATCCGCTCGTACATTCTTTGGAAAACAACCGGTTTGGAAGCGTAGTAGATATGACTATTCACAAATTGGAGACTATCGATTTCAAATTTTTTGTAAATGTAAGTCTCGCGGTTAGGCGCCAAATTGCCTGTCAACACCTTATCAGAATTCCCGAGTGCTTGCAATAAAGTAAGCTCATAAAGGATTTCTTCCATCCTTGCCTCAGGAATTAAGTCTGAAGGTGGCTCGACGGCCATTCTGTCTTTGCAGGACAGCATCAATAATATCAGCAGCAATCCTAGTTTTCTCATCGGTCAAAGGCTAATCGTTGAACGTTTCGCTTCTCTGAAATCGTCCCATTTTCGTAGGCAAGATGGCCATTCACCAAGGTATGTGTGATTTTGGCGTCGAAAGTGACTCCCTCAAAAGGAGACCATCCACATTTGTACAATAGATTGTATTTATGAACGGTGGTCTTTTCGTTCAAATCTACCAGCACCAAATCGGCGTAATAACCTTCCTTCACATAGCCCCGTTTCGAAATATCAAACAGAATGGCCGGATTGTGGCACATTTTTTCCACCATCATTTCCAAAGAAATCACGCCTTCCTGATATTTTTGAAGCATCGCCAACAAAGCGTGTTGCACCAACGGCCCACCGGAGGGCGCTTTTGTATACTTCTGTGTTTTTTCTTCTAAAGTATGCGGGGCATGGTCCGTAGCGATCACGTCGATACGTCCATCTAATAAGGCTTCCCATATCGCGGCACGATCTGATGTTTGCTTCACCGCAGGATTCCATTTGATCAACGAACCTTTCGCGGCATAGTCTTCATCTGAAAACCACAAGTGGTGGATACAAGCCTCGGCAGTGATTTGCTTGTCCTTCAAGGGCGTTTTATTCTCAAAAAGCGCCATTTCTTTAGCGGTAGAAAGGTGAAATACATGCAAACGTGCCCCAGTTTCCTTGGCCAATCGGATGGCCTTAGAAGACGACAAATAGCACGCCTCTTCGCTACGAATGATGGGATGGCGTTCCATCGGAATGTCTTCCCCATATTCTTCAAGGTGCGCTGCCATGTTCTCACGAATGGTTTGCTCGTCTTCGCAGTGTACAGCGATGCGCATTTTCGTGTGACTAAAGATAGATCGCAACACTTCTTCATCATCAACCAACATATTCCCTGTGGAAGAGCCCAAGAAAAGTTTTAAGGCAGCGGCCTGATCCTTTTCCAGTTTGAGAATTTCTTGCAGATTGTCGTTGGTTCCCCCAAACATAAAAGAGTAGTTCGCGTAACTTGACGCGGCGGCCATGGCAAACTTTTCTTCCAATTTTTCAATGGTGGTGGTTTGAGGATTGGTGTTAGGCATTTCGATAAAGGAGGTAATTCCGCCTGCAATCGCCGCTCTCGATTCGGAGGCAATATCCGCCTTGTGCGTGAGTCCAGGTTCTCTGAAATGCACCTGATCGTCAATCACTCCGGGTAAGAGCAACTTGCCTTCAGCATCAATGACCTTGTCTGCGGTACGCGTTATGGAAGGTGCAATTTGTTCGATATACGCTTCCTGAATGAACACATCAGCTTTGAACTGTTGGCCCTCATTGACAATTTGAGCATTTTTGATAAGTATACTAGGCATGCTGATATTTTCTTTTTTTAGAAAAAATACTTCTAAACTTCATGGTGATGACCCCGAAGATGGCCTCATAAAAGATGGAACCGCTCATCTTTGATTGACCTTTCGTTCGATCGGTGAATACCACGGAGACTTCCTTTAGATGAAATCCACTTTGCCAGGATTTGAACTTCAACTCAATTTGAAAGGCATAGCCCACAAAACGAACTTTGTCCAGATCAATAAACTCCAAAACATGACGTCGATAGCAAACAAAGCCAGCAGTCGTATCGTGTATGGGAATTCCGGTAATGAACCTCACATATTTAGAGGCGAAGTACGACATTAAAACCCGCTTCATCGACCAATTCACCACATTGACGCCCACACTATACCGTGAGCCTATAGATACGTCCGCTCCTTCTTCAGCACATGCACTATACAAACGAATTAGGTCGTTCGGATTATGGGAGAAATCGGCGTCCATTTCAAAGATGAAATCATAGGCTCGGGCCAAGGCCCACTTAAAACCGTGGATGTAAGCTGTTCCCAAGCCATTTTTCCCGGCTCTTTTCTCAAGAAATAACTGATCGGGGAATTGCTGCTGCAGTTCTTCTACCTTTTGAGCGGTACCATCAGGGGAGTTATCATCGACAATGAGAATATGAAACGACTTTTTTTGAGCAAAAACCGCTTGGATGATCTCAGCGACATTCTCAATCTCGTTGTAGGTGGGTATGATGACTAGGCTATCTGACATTTGCTGGCGTAAGTTGCACAAAAATAACATAATGATTGGCTTCACCGATACAGGGAGTCTGTTTGGCCTTAATTTAACAGCCAAAGATGCAGGTCAAATGTGTACTTTTGCCACATGAAATTAGCCCAATTTGCAAAAGAGAGGCCTTCTCAATTCCTGAAGCTGTTCCTTTTGGCAGGTATCCTACTCAACCTAGTTCAGGCTGCTTTCACGGATATTTTATTCGACGAAGCGTACTACTGGTATTTTGCAAAAGATTTGGATTGGGGCTATTTCGACCATCCGCCAATGATGGCACTTTTCATCAAGATCAGCGGTTGGTTGTTGCATGGCGAATTGGGAGTTCGATTTTTTGCGCCTTTTCTCTATGCCGGAACCCTTTGGTTGATTTGGAAGATGATCAACCATCCACAGAAAGCATCTTACGTATGGCTATTTTGCACGCTGGCGCTCGCAACGCCTTTATTTACTGCCTATGGCTTCTTTTTGCTGCCAGATACACCCTTGCTATTTTTCTCTGCCTGGTTTCTATATCTCTTTCAACAATTTAAGACGCGAAAAACCTTCGTTTTAAGCCTCCTAATGGCGATTGCCATGGCAGCTATCATGTACAGTAAATATCATGGTATCTTACTAATAGGGGCGGTGATTTTGGCCAATTTGAGCGTTTTGAAAAGCTCCAAGTTTTGGCTTGCCGGAATTCTGGCCATTCTGCTGTACGTTCCGCATCTGCATTGGCTCTATGAGACAGACTTTGTCACTTTGGAGTACCACCTGACGCAACGAGCAAAAACAGAGTTTAAAATCGGACGGATTTTTGAGTATTTAGGAGGACAACTTATCGTACTAGGCCTTGTCTTCGTGGTTTATTACTGGGCCTGGATCAAAAGCGTCAAACAAACTTGGTTTTTAAAAACGTGTTTCTGGATCGTAACCTTGTATCTGGGCTTTTTCTTTTTGAATAGTTTCAATCGCAATGCACAGGCGCAGTGGACCATTGTTGCGATCATTCCATTGATCATACTTTGCTTCCATTTTTTGGTGAATCACAAAAACTGGCAACCTTGGTTCTACCGATTGGCGACGATCAATATCTTCATCATTCTTTACGCCAGGCTTGCCTTGGTTTTTCCTGCTTTATTGCCCATCAATTACGAGGCGCATGGCAACAAAGAGTGGATTGCTGCACTCAAAGAACAAACAGAGGGCATTCCAGTCGTTTTTGAGAATTCCTACCGCGATGCTAGCATTTATCAATTCTATACGGGCATCCCTACTTTTTCTTGGGATAATCTATATTATCGGAAGAGTCAGTTCGATATAGACAGTTCGGAATATGCCCTGCAACATCGCAAAGTAGCTTTTGTATCGCCTTGGCTGCGCGAAAATGTGCAATTCAGCTACCAAACAGATTATAAGAATCGTACATTCAATGGCACTATTATTCCAGATTTCCGCAGCGCACGAAAATTGATTTGTAAGATGACTCAAGACAGTCTGACACCTCGTTTAAAGGCCAAGCAAGAGTTTTATCTTATCAATCCGTACGCAGAAGATTATTTGGTACGGGATCTTCAATTTGAAGGCTATTACACGAAAAAGAACAACCGTGTGGTGAATAAATTCAGTATTAAAATTGATCAACTCGCCAAAAATCCCAGTTTGAAACTAAACGCTGGTGATAGTTTACGTCTATCCTTCTCGCTTGACGCCTTGCCTACTTCCGAAAAAGCCACTCACTTTCGTATCGCGATACGAGAGTTTGGACTGAAATCTGGATTTCAGGGCATTCCAATTCCTTTAAAGAAATAGTGATGGAAGCAATTGAACGCATCAACACCTTGAACGATTGGATCACCTTTGTTTTATTAATTGGTTTCTTAGGTCTTGTTGCTGTGAAAATGAGCTTTTCATTACAGTTCGGCGCCTTTCGTTCTCTGCTGCTCTCCAATCATTATTTCGCCACATTTGGAAAGGAGATTAGCAAAAGCACCCAACGATTTACCATCTGCATGTGGCTGCTTCGCAACTTGTTATTTAGCTTAGGTTTTTTGATCGCTTTGGATCATTTTCACGATAAGTCGTTGGACTTTTTAACCTTCTTACGCTTATTCGTCCTATTGATTACGCTTTTAGGCGTCAAATTCTTTTTGGAGAAGGTACTGGCAGGTATTTTAGGGCTTGAACGACTGTTCAGCACCTATCTCTTCCAAAAAAATGCTTTTCTGAACTATTTCTCCTTATTTCTGTTTCCAATTTTGGTCTATGCAGTCTACGGAAACTACGGGGTAGAGTTTGTCATATTCGCAATGATTATTGCTTTTATCTTGCTAAATCTCATCGGGTTATACAGTGTATTCAAGATTCATCAAAACACTATTTCAAAGCATTTCTTTTATTTTATTTTGTATCTTTGCGCTCTTGAAATCGCACCCCTTGTGATATTTTACAAAATTGTGATTTCACCTAATAATCTAATTCTGTGAGTTTATGAGAGTGAAGACCATTTTAGTTTCGCAACCAGAGCCTAAAATTGACAATTCACCTTATGCGCAACTAATTGAAAAACAAAAGGTTAAAGTAGATTTTCGACCTTTTATTCATGTAGAAGGAGTGAGCGCCAAGGATGTGAGAGCCCAGAAGATTGATCTCAATGACTTCACGGCTATTGTTCTTACTAGCCGAAATGCTGTTGATCATTTCTTTAGAATCGCAGAGGAAATGCGATTCAAAGTGCCAGATTCCATGAAGTATTTTTGCCAGTCTGAAGCAGTTGCTTACTATCTGCAAAAGTACGTGGTGTACAGAAAGCGCAAAATTTATGTGGGTCAGCGTACCTTCCAAGAGTTGGCTCCACTGATTAAAAAGTACAAGGATGAAAAATTCCTTTTACCAGCTTCTGATAAGTTGAAGCCTGCAGTTCCACAGTTGCTAGACGAAATTGGTGTTTCTTGGAAACAGGCCACTTTCTACAAGACTGTGATTAGCGATCTGTCAGATTTGAGAAATGTGTACTACGATATCTTGGTATTCTTTAGCCCTTCAGGAATCCAGTCGTTGCTGGAGAACTTCCCTGACTTTGAGCAAAATAATACCCGAATCGCGGTCTTTGGAAACTCTACAGTAAAAGCGGCCTCTGATGCCAATTTGCGAGTGGATATCCAGGCGCCGACACCTGAAACGCCCTCTATGACAATGGCGCTAGAGCAATACATCAACACCGTCAATAAGAAGTAGACAGGTTATCATATACCAACAAAAAAAAGTCTCGCTAAAAGCGGGACTTTTTTTTGATCTATACTTACATAGCTGGTTTAATCTTCATATAGCGGTGGTGCACCTGCTAAGATTTCCTCATTCGCATAGTCTGCAAATTTCTCAAAATTATCTCGGAACGACCTTGCTAGCTTCTTTGCTTGCTTGTAATATGCAGTGTCGTTGTTCCAAGTCTGTCGCGGACTCAACACACTGGTAGGAACACCAGGGCAGCTGCGAGGCTGGGCCAAACCAAAAACGGAGTGGATATGGTAATCTTCATAGGAATACTCGCCTAATTGGTCATTGAGAACCGCGGCGATCATAGCACGTGTGTACTTCAGTTTAATCCTGCTTCCTACACTATAAGGTCCACCTGTCCAACCCGTATTCACTAACCAAACATTCACTTTGTTTTTGTTCATCTTGTCAATAAGCATCTCCGCGTACTTTGTAGGGTGCAGCGGCATGAATGGCGCTCCAAAACAAGCAGAAAAAGACGGCAATGGCTCGTCTACCCCCGCTTCCGTTCCGGCTACTTTGGCTGTATAACCTGAGATGAAGTGATACGCGGCCTGACCCGGAGTGAGCTTTGATATAGGAGGTAATACCCCAAAAGCGTCTGCCGTAAGAAAGAAAATATTCTTCGGCTTATACCCAATGGAAGGAGTTTGAATATTGTCAATGTGATAAATCGGATAACTTACCCGTGTATTTTGAGTAATGGTCGTGTCTGAAAAATCTACTTCCCCCTCATCGATGATGACATTTTCCAGAATTGCTCCTTTTTTAATGGCTCGGAAAATATCGGGTTCGCTCTCTTCAGTCAGATTAATCACCTTTGCATAACAGCCTCCTTCAAAATTGAAAATGGTATTCTCTGGGGTCCAACCGTGCTCATCATCTCCTATGAGCTTTCTATTAGGATCTGCTGAAAGTGTTGTCTTTCCTGTTCCAGACAAGCCGAAGAAAATAGCTGTATCGCCGTTTTCACCTACATTGGCAGAGCAATGCATCGGAAAGGTGTCTTTGTAGACCGGCAGGATGAAATTCAAGGCAGAAAAGATGCCTTTTTTGATTTCGCCTGTATATCCAGTACCCCCTACTAAGGCAATTTTCTTGCTGAAGTTGAGAATCGCAAAGTTGTGCTGCCGTGTTCCATCCACTTCTGGATCCGCCATAAAGCCAGGTGCATTGATCACCAGCCATTCCTCTTCAAAATTCTGTTGTTCTTCTTCGGAAAGACGCAAAAACATATTGTGGACAAACATATTAGACCATGGATACTCGTTAATCACCCGAATATTGGTCTTGTAATGAGGATCTGCACATGCGTAACAGTCTCTGACGAATACTTCTTTCCCTGAAAGATATTCTACCATTTTGACATACAAAGAATCGAATTGAGTCGACTCAAAAGGAATATTGATATTTCCCCACCAAATCTTGTCGCGGGTAATCTCGTCTTTGACAATAAAGCGATCTTTTGGGGATCGACCGGTAAACTCACCAGTGTTCACAGCAAGGGCTCCTGAATTCACCTCCACACCTAGTTCACGCTCGAGGGTTGCCTCGTGCAGTTGATCAGGGGTAAGGTTGTAGTGGACAGTAGCTTCTTTAATTCCGTAGGGCAGTAACGAAATCGTTTTCGTTGAAGTTGTATTGGCTAACATAAAGAATAAAATATCGTCGTCTTTAACGCTTCGGCAAAGCTAAAAATTATTTTACGAAAACGTTATAGTAAATGTATTTATTATGTTTTCTGACGACGAATTAAACTGATCAAAAGTAGCCCCCAAGCAAAAATTAGCAGCGTTCCACCCAAGGGTGTAAGCAAGGCAATCGCTCTAAAATCAAAGGAACTAAGGGCATTGGTGGCTAATGCGTAGATGGAACCAGAAAATAGCACTACGCCTGTACCAACTAAAATCCAGAGAACTTTCTTGGTTTTTTCATGGAGCAGCTGCGTATCGGCCAAAAAAAGCAGGAATAAAGCGTGTACGAGCTGATAGCGCGTTCCGGTTTCGAATGAATTGACAGAAGCGGTATCTACCAGTTCTTTGAGAGCATGTGCCCCGAAAGCTCCTAGAATAATTCCTGTAAGCCCCAAAAAGGCAGCGAGTATGGCTATTTTTCGATTCATGTGTTCACAATATTTTTTTAGAAATGTAACAATTAGCTACATTCGTGTTGTTTTTAAAACAATCATGCATGAGAAACATCCTCATCATCGGAGCCGGTAGGTCGTCAACCTCCTTAATTCAGTATTTGCTCGATAAAAGTGAAGACCAAGGGCTTCACCTCACTGTGGCCGACACCTCCTATGCATCTGCGAAAAGCAAAATTAAGGAACATCCCAATGCCACGGCTTTGGTCCTTGATGTTTTTGAGGAAGATGCCAGAAAGCAAGCCATTCAAAATGCAGATATCGTTATCTCTATGCTTCCGGCGCGATTCCATGTGGAGGTGGCCAAAGACTGCGTAACCTACCAAAAACACTTGGTGACCGCCTCTTACATCAGTAAAGAAATGAAGGCACTGGAGCAGGATGTCGAGAAGAACTCATTGGTTTTTATGAACGAAATTGGCCTAGATCCGGGCATCGACCACATGAGTGCCATGCAGGTCATTGATCGCATCAGAGATCACGGAGCCAAAATGTTGCTGTTCGAATCGTTTACAGGTGGTTTGGTGGCACCTGAATCCGATGATAATTTGTGGAATTACAAATTCACCTGGAATCCTAGAAATGTGGTGCTCGCCGGACAAGGCGGTGCTGCGAAGTTCATCCAAGAAGGAAACTATAAATACATTCCTTATCACAAGCTCTTCAGACGTACTGAATTTCTTCATATCGATGGGTACGGCAAGTTTGAAGCCTACGCCAACCGAGATTCCTTGAAATACAGAGATGAATATGGCCTGCAAGACATTCTAACTCTGTACCGCGGTACCATGCGACGCGTAGGTTTTAGCAAAGCCTGGAATATGTTCGTCCAATTGGGGATGACCGACGATAGCTATGTGCTTGAAGGTTCGGAAGATATGAGCTATCGCGATTACACCAATGCCTTTTTAGCCTACAACCCAACAGATTCTGTCGAACTTAAAATGCGCCACTACCTAAAAATCGATCAAGATGATATCATGTGGGAAAAGATGCGCGAGATCGACCTTTTCAATCCCCATAAGAAAGTAGGCATCAAAAACGCCACGCCAGCGCAAGTGCTTCAAAAGATTTTGGAAGAGAGTTGGACTTTGGCGGAGGAGGATAAAGATATGATTGTCATGTATCACAAGTTTGGCTATGAAATTGATGGTGAAAAACGTCAAATCGACGCCAATATGGTGGTCGTTGGCGAAGACCAGCAATTTACAGCCATGGCGAAAACCGTGGGGCTCCCAGTAGCCATTGCCGCCCTATTAATCTTGAATGGAGAGGTGAAAACGCCAGGCATCCAAATTCCAATTAAGCGAGAGGTTTATGAGCCTGTTTTGAAGGAATTAGAAAGCTATGGTATCTCATTTCAAGAGAAAAAAGTTCCTTACTTAGGTTACAATCCGAATAATGTAGCTGGATAAACACTTTCAAATTGAAAACGGTATTGTATCTTTATTGATCATTTGAAACCGTTTCTTCATGAAAATCGTTAATAATACCGTGGAAGTTGATGGCATCGACAAGGAGATTCTGCGTGCTCTGATGCAGGATGCCCGTAAGCCTATTCTCGAAATTGCCAGAAAGATAGGTATTTCTGGTGCCGCCATTCACCAAAGGTTGCGAAAGTTAGAGGCTTCTGGTCTTTTATCTGGTTCACAATTTGTGATTAACCCACGGGCACTAGGATATACAACCATGGCCTTTATTGGCGTCTATTTGGACAAGGCGATGAGTAATCCAAAAGCGGTAAAAGCACTGGAAAAGATTCCTGAAGTGCTCGAATGTCACTACACCACCGGAGATTGGAGTATTCTGATCAAAATTTTGTGCAAGGACAATGAACACTTGATGAACGTACTGACCAACAAAGTACAGCGCATTGAAGGCGTTTCACGTACGGAAACTTTTATTTCGCTAAATCAACAAATCGATCGACAGATTCAGCTATAAAAAAAGGCGAAGTCTATACTTCGCCTTAAGCTCTGTCAAATTCTTTCTTTATTAATCTCTACTCGCTCCTGCAACGCGCATGGCAAAGTAGATCAAGGTAGCCAATGAACCAATAGCTGCCACTACATAAGTTCTTGCCGCCCATTTCAGCGCGTCTTCAGAACCTGCATATTCTTGCTGGCTCACCATGTTTTTGTTTTTCAACCAAGCCAAGGCACGGTTACTCGCATCGTATTCCACAGGCAAGGTGATAAAACTGAATAAGGTAGCTAAACCGTATAGGCCTACGCCTACCCAGGCAATGGTTCCTCCAATGGCGGTGGTCTGCATCAAGGCAATACCTCCAATGATGGCCCAAATTGAAAATTGTGAGCCGAATTGCACAACGGGCACTAGCTTCGAGCGCATCTGTAACCATTCGTAGCCTTTGGCATGCTGCACAGCATGGCCTACTTCATGTGCGGCAACGGCCGCTGCCGCTGCATTCCGTTGGGAGTATACGCCTTCACTTAGATTCACCGTTTTATTGGCAGGATTGTAATGATCGGTGAGCATTCCGGGGGTCGAAATCACTTTCACATCACTGATTCCGTGATCCGCCAACATTTTTTCGGCAATCTCGGCACCACTCATGCCATTACGTAAATGTACTTTGGAATATTTCTTGAATTTACTCTTTAAACGGCCACTAACCACCATGCTTACGATGCCGAAAACAGCCGCAATGATGATGTAACCCATATCAAATCCAAACATAGTCTTTCAAATTTTTGTATAGTTAAAGATAGCATATTAACGACAAAAACCTCGCCAAAGTGTTTCTCTGTCAGGTCTGTCAGTTTTTGAGGATTTACCAATGAAAGGCTTCCACGATTTCTGGATACACTACTTCACCATGAACAATATTCAAGCCTTTCTGCAAAGAAGCATCTTCCTGGCAGGCTTGCTCCCAGCCTTTGTCGGCAATCTTTAGGACGTACGGCAGTGTCACATTGGTCAATGCCACGGTAGACGTATATGGAACGGCCCCAGGCATATTCGCAACGCAATAGTGCACTACATCGTCGATGATATACACAGGATCTTCGTGCGTTGTTGGACGGGTCGTTTCGATACAACCGCCTTGATCGACCGCCACATCGACGATCACCGCCCCAGGATGCATGTCTTTCAACATTTCTTTGGTGATCAATTTGGGTGCTTTCTTTCCTTTGATCAGCACGCCACCGACGATCAAATCGTGGGTTTTAATGTGTTTCCGGATGTTAAATTCACTGGAAAACTCCGTAACTACATGATTGGGCATCACATCGTTCACGTAGCGAAGGCGCTTCATATTGATATCAAGAATGGTGACGTGTGCACCTAGACCCGCTGCCATTTTTGCAGCTTGAATGCCAACAACCCCAGCACCTAAGATGAGCACACGCCCAGGTGCCACTCCTGGCACACCACCTAGCAAAACACCGCGACCTTTTTTGGGTTTTTCTAGGTACTTGGCACCTTGTTGAATGGCCATTCTTCCAGCTACTTCACTCATAGGCGTTAACAGCGGAAGGCTGCCTTCTTCATCTTCAACCGTTTCGTAGGCAATACAAATCGAATTGCTAGCGATCATCGCTTTGGTGAGCGGTTCGCTGGAAGCAAAGTGAAAATAGGTAAACAGAATCTGTCCGCTTCGCACCAGTGCATACTCCTCTTCGATGGGTTCTTTCACTTTGACAATCATTTCACTTCGATTGTAAACATCCGAGATGCTTGGCAGCACCACGGCACCCGCCTCCGTATAGTCCGCATCTGTGAACCCACTTCCCAATCCTGCCTCTTGTTGCACATAAACGGTGTGGCCTCGTTTTGCAAGTTCAAAAACCCCGGCAGGGGTCATGCCTACACGGCTTTCGTTATTTTTAATTTCCTTGGGAACGCCTACAATCATGATGTTATGTGGTTTTGATAAATGAAGCCTAAAAATAAAAAGCTTCTGTATGCGGACAGAAGCTTTTTCAAGTATTTAATTAACAACTTATTAGCCAACCACATTGACGATCCGTCCAGGTACTACGATTACCTTTTTAGGTGCGCGCCCTTGCAGTTGTGCCTGT